>CAWVDV010000104.1:0-9870 GCA_963928115.1 Bacillota bacterium
ACCTCCTAAAAAAGTATACAAAAAAGAATGTATGTTTGTACATAGTTATTTTTGATTTTTCATACATTCTTATTTTATCATTTTTAGCAGGGAAAAGATTTTTCCCTACAACCCTTTGCATAAAAAATACACCAAGTGAATTTTTTATGTTTTCAATAAATTTGCTTTTAGTAATTTATTGAAAAAAGAGTCAAGAAAAACATTTTTTTAAATTTTTTCTTAACTCTATGAAACCTTGCTCGGTTTCAAACTTCCACGCATACTGACAAAAATTTTATATATTCATATAAATTTTTTGTCAGTTTAGGTCAAGGAAATTGACATCCAATATCGGCGATATGCCAACATTGGACATCAATTTCGCACAGAAATAACTGTATTACTATATTTTAGATTAGTTAAATTATCTTAAAAATTTATCTATATATTTTTATATTAAATTTTAACAACTGGAAACCAGAGGGAGGGAGCATGAGAGAAATAGGTGCAATAATCCCATAGAGCGAAAAAAAGGATTATTACACCTAATATTGTAGAAACCGTCAGTCGGTCGCTTTCGGTCATAGGTAGTCTAGTATGTAGTAAAACTACTGTAATTGCTAACATATTTCTATGTTATTGTTCATACTTGTCCAAACTTTTTATTACGTTGAAATGCGATAGCATTTCAAAAGTAACAAGAAAAACGTCCTTTAAAATTTATTTGGAGTTTTTCTTACAATTACAAATCCATTTCAAGTTTTGCCTCCCAATACTCTTTTATTATTGTGAGTCTGTGTTGTAAAATCTCACTTACGCATTTTGTGTAAATAGACCGTTTACACGAATACGAATGAATTTTATAGCATCGGCTCATTACACCTAGCACTTTTATAGAGGTGCTGCAATTCTCTGTATAATAAAAAGACCATACTAGTAGAAAAAGATACTAATAGGTCATTTATCAATAATATTTAATTTGTATGGCATTATTTAGAAGAAATAGTTCTACAAAAGTTCTACAAAAATTTTTTTATTTTTGGTAGTTGCGAAAAATAAAAAAAGAGTGTATAATCTAAATTAAATTGAAAGAAAGTTAGAAAATTGTAGCATTTTGGTGATTGGTAAATGGTTTTAAATAAGAATAAAAAATGATATTTAACAAAGTCTTTTAAATTCTTAAAATCCTGCGGTTGAATAAACCGTGCCGGTTCGATTCCGGCCATCTGCACCAAATACTACAACTGAATTTCCAAAAAATTCAGTTGTAGCATTTTTTTTGTTTATAAATATATTTTATTTTAAATGTGATTATATGATAATAATATTATAGAATATAAAAGTGTAAGTAAAGAAGGTGTAATGTATGGAAAAATATCCACCATATTCTATTACTGATAAGATGTTAAATTATGTATCAGATATAATGAAAAAAATAGGGGAAGCAAATTATTTTGAAAGTTTAAATAGGTTTCCTGAATTAAGACGAAAAACAAGAATTAGGTCTATACACTCTTCATTAGCTATTGAAAATAATCAATTATCATTATTTCAAGTTGAAGATGTAATAAATGGAAAGCCGGTAATTGGAGAAAAAAAGATATACAAGAAGTTAAAAATGCGTATAATGTATATGAGCAAATTTACCTATTGAAAGTATGATAAAGAAAAATCAAGAAGAATATTATACTGTTATTCAAAATTGTAATAATGCTGGAGAATCAACTGAATTTATAGAATTTATGCTAAAAATGATAAATGATACAATAGATGAAATGAATAATTCAAAGGAAATGAAAGATAAGTCTATATTGTTACTTTCTGAAAACGAACAAAAAGTATTAGAGTGTATAAAAAGAAATGTTATTATTGGAACAAAAGATATTATTGAACAAACTAAAATAGCAGATAGAACTGTTAGAAGAATATTAAAAAAATTCGTTGATAATAAAACTGTTGAAAGTGTTGGGAATACTGAAAAAACACCAAATAAAAAATACAAACTGGCAGAGTAATGGCAGAGTAGTGGCAGAGTTGAAAATGAGGAGGATTTTATTATGAAAATAAATAACAATAATAACGACTTTGAGTTGATAGTGGCAAGTGCTTTAAGAGTGGCTTTGAGAGGAGAAGAAGATTTATCGAAAATAGTTCAAGAATTTATAATTGATAACATGGAAATTCTGTCAGAAAAAATGAAAGCAATTTTTATTAGAGATATTAAAGAAAGAGAAAGTGATAAGATATATGGAAAAATGTTAAATAGGGAAAGTTGGTTAGAGATAATAAAATTATTACAAGAAAATATTAAAATGTGTCAAAGTAGAGCAAATTTGGAAACAAGTAAGAATATAAATAACGAGATTAATAATAAAAATAATAATTTTGAAGCAATTGTAGAAGCAGCTGTTAGATATGGACTTGGCAGAAGAACTTATATTACAAGTGTTATACCAGAATTTATTATATCAAATTTAGATATATTGTCTAATGATGTGAAATTTTTAATTATTAGCGATATAAAAAATCAAAAAGATTATGGCGATAATTGTGATAAAAGAAGTTGGATGGATTTATTGGAAAGGTTAGAGAATAATATGCATTGAGGAAAATGATACATTTGCATTGATAAATATTTAGAATGTTTATTTTAGGATACCGATTTAGTAGTAGTAAAAACTATTAAATCGGTATCCAATTTTATTAATGAATTACATAGCAAAAAAGCTATGGACACTAATGTAATAATAGTATATGACAAATTTAGAATTATATGCAATAAAAAACGATAGCCTTTTGAGCTATCAGATTATAATGATTACGTTCTTTTCAGAACGGACACTAATGTTTTATTAACTTAATTATAAACTATTCCATGGAAGAAAGTCAAAATATTCTTATTAAAATAAAGTAACCTATCTAATAGTGATTTATATAGGTTACTTTATGTTATTTTGTTTCTTCGTCAATCCAATCCAAAAATTCCTTACTTGCACCTTTTATTTCGAAATAAGAAATTTCAGCATCTTCTATTAATGCTTATTTCCACCAAATTTATAATTGTATAATAGTTTAATTAACTCTATAATATTTTTATCATGTATTTTCTTGGATTCATTAAAATATAAAATCTCATTTTTTAATTTTGGTAGTAAACTTATTATTGAATATCGATAACAAACTTATCATAATATAGTTACTTAAAAAAATCAAGTTCCCAATAAATAATTCCCAAAAAACTAGCCAAAATAATAAAAAAGAGCGTTATCAAAAATTAAAACAACATGGTATAAATGCGAAAAATAAAAAAGAAGGGAAAAGAATGGAACAAAGCCAAAAAGAAAAACAAATAATCCCAATAATTATAATTGCTTTAGTAACAGTAATATTCATAATCCTGTCAATATCATATCTAGTATACATTCAAAAACTAACAGACGAAAACACACTAAAAAACCTATCAGAATTAACTAAACAAGAAGTTGCAAGAATCAGAAAAATAATAAATGAAGAAAATATAAACAATAAAGAATTCGAAGGAATATTTGCTGAATCCTTATATAATGGAGAAGGATATGAATATATAATAAATAGTAATGGAGAAATAGTAGCAAATTCAGTTAATAGAGAAAATGGATATAACTTATATAATATTATAAACACATTAGAAGATAAAAATAATCAACAAAAATTAAATAATATGAAAGAACAAATAAAAAGAAATCAAGACGGGCAAGTAAAATACAATGTTAAAGGTACTTATTATTACACATCATATAATTATTTAAACATAAATGATTGGAATTTGGTGATTATTACTAAAGGAAGTGCAATAGCTGAAGAATATAATAAAAGCTTGAAAATGACTTTTTTTGTTGCAATAATAATAAACATGTTAGCAATACTTATTGCAATATACATTATAATTTCAAATAAAAAGAAAAGAAGACAACTATATCAATTAGCATATGTAGATTCAATAACAGGAGTGGGCAATAAGAATTATTTCATAGAAAAAGGAATGGGAATTTTAAAGAAAGAAAATAAATCATATTATTTAATGATAATAGATATAGATAAATTTAAAACCTTCAATAAGAAATATGGTAGAGAAAAAGGAGATAAAGTATTAAAAGCAATTGCAATAAAGCTAAAAGAAATTATAGGAGAAAATGAAATAATTACAAGACTTGCAAATGATATTTTTGGCGTTATTTTTCTTAATCAAAAAGACATAGATGATATAGTTGGAAAAATTAATGATGAAATATCAAATATAAAAGTAGATGAAAATGAATATAAAATGCTATTATCAATAGGTATATATAAAATAAAAGATGAAGATAATGATATTTTTGCAATTTTAGATAAAGCATTAATAGCACATAATATGTCTAAAGGAAATTATAACAAAAGATATTTTGTATATGATGATAAAATGGAAGAAAAAATGATAAAAGAACATGACATAGAGATGATAATGGAAGAAGGGATAGAAAAGCAGGAATTTAAAGTTTTCTATCAGCCTAAAATAAATACCAAAACTGGAAAAGTAGATGGGGCAGAAGCTCTTGTTAGATGGCAAAGAGGAGATAGATTGATTCCACCAAATGAATTTATACCAATATTTGAGAAGAATAAGTTTATTATAAAATTAGATAAATATATTTTTGGAAAAGTGTGTGAAGATATTAAAGATTGGAAAGACAGATTTAATAAAAAAATAAAAGTTTCGGTTAATATTTCAAAAGAACATTTATTGCAGGAAGAGTTTATAGAAGAATATTTGAAAATAGCTAGCAAGAAAAATATTAAACCAGAAGAAATTGAACTAGAAATTACAGAAAGTGCAATGGTAGATGAAGATTTTGATATGTTTAATATTTTCCAAAAAATAAAAGAAACTGGTTTCGAAATTTCAATAGATGATTTTGGAACAGGATATTCTTCATTAAGCATGTTACAAAATATGCCAATTGATGTAATCAAAATTGATAAATCTTTTATAAATCAACCTCAAATACTTGAAGTAATTATGAAGTTAGCCAAAAATATGAATTTAAAGACAGTTGCAGAAGGTGTTGAAACAAGTGAACAAGTGCAGAGATTAAAGGAATTAGAGGTAGATTTATTGCAAGGGTATTATTATTCAAGACCATTAGAAAAATCAGAATTTGAAAAATATTGGCAAAACAATTGACAGAAATGCATCTTTATGGTAGAATATTTAATTGTAATCCGCTTAGTCAAGGTTCAAAAAGATTAATTAAGTTTAATTACCTTTAAAAAAGGATTAGCGAGTATACAAATAAGGGAGGTGCATTTTAAATGTACGCAATTATCGAAAGCTGTGGAAAACAATACAAAGTAGCAGAAGGAGATGTTGTATTTTTTGAAAAATTAGATGCAGAGGAAGGTAAAAAAGTAACTTTTGATAAAGTTGTTTTAGTATCTGATGAAGGAAAAGTACAAGTAGGAAATCCTTATGTTAAAGGAGTAAAAGTTGAAGGAAAAGTAATTTCACATGGTAAAGGTAAAAAAATCATTGTTTTCAAAATGAAACCTAAAAAGAACTATAGAAGAAAACAAGGACATAGACAACCATATACAAAAGTAGAAATTACATCTATAAAAACAGCTGCTAAAAAAGCAGAAACAAAAGCAGCAAAAGCTGATGAAAAAGCTGAAGTTAAAGAAAAAGTAGAAGCTTAATTTTATATGAGATAAAAAATCAAACAAACCGAAGGGAGTGAGAAAGAATGGCTCATAAAAAAGGTCAAGGTAGCAGCCACAACGGTAGAGAGAGCGAGTCTAAAAGACTTGGTGTAAAAAGAGCTGATGGTCAATTTGTTTTAGCAGGAAATATCTTAGTAAGACAAAGAGGAACTAAAGTTCATCCAGGAACTAATGTTGGAAAAGGTAGTGATGATACACTTTATGCATTAGTAGATGGAAATGTTAAATTTGAAAGAAAAGGTAAAGATAAAAAACAAGTAAGTGTTTATCCAGTAGAAGGATAAGGAGTTACTTACATAAAAATGCGTAGAAAAAAGATATTCTACGTATTTTTTTCATTATTATACTTGTTATAAATAATTATAATAGGCTCAAATTTATCAATTTATTTAGAATAAAATTATTTACAATAAATTTAATATGGGATATAATTTGAGTTAATAATTTAAAAAATATAGAATGTCGCAAGAGAAACGTCCCCACTGCGACATAGAAGGGAGTAAAAAATGGCAAAAATATTAGAAGATATTTCAAGAACATTAAATGAGTACTTATTATTACCAAACTTAACAGATGAAAGGTGTATACCAAATAATGTATCATTAAAAACACCTTTAGTAAAATACAAAAAAGGAGAAGAGCCAAAATATTATGCAAATGTGCCAATGGTATCTGCAATAATGCAAGCAGTTTCTGGTGAAGAAATGGGAATTGCACTTGCTCGTGAAGGAGGAATTGCATTTATTTATGGTTCGCAATCAATTGAATCACAAGCAGCAATGGTTAGACATGTAAAAAAACACAAAGCAGGATTTATTATAAGTGACTCAAATGTAAAATCAGGAACACCTTTAAAAGATGTTATAGAATTAGTAGAAGAAACAGGACATTCAACAGTAATGATTACAGAAGATGGAACAGCAAATGGGAAATTTATAGGACTTGTTACAGATAAGGATTATAGACTTTCAAGAGATGATAGAAATGCTCCAATAGATAATTTAATGACTCCAAAAGATAAGACAGTATGGGCATATGAAGGAATCAGTCTTGCAGAAGCAAATGACGTGATTTGGGAAAATAAAATTGCATGTTTACCAATCCTAGATAAACAAGAAAACTTAAAATACTTAGTATTTAGAAAAGATTATGAGGAAAGAAAAAATAATCCAAATTCTTTATTGGATGAAAATAAAAGATACATAGTTGGAGCAGGAATCAATACAAGAGATTATGAAGAAAGAATTCCGGCATTAGTAGATGCTGGAGTAGATTTAATTTGTATGGATTCTTCGGATGGTTATTCAGTATGGCAAAAAAGAACAATTGATTTTGTAAGAGAAAAATATGGAGATAGCGTAAAAATCGGTGCAGGAAATGTGGTTGATAAAGAAGGATTTAGATATTTAGCAGAAGCAGGAGCAGACTTCATAAAAATAGGAGTAGGAGGAGGCTCTATTTGTATAACTCGTGAAACAAAAGGAATAGGACGTGGAAATGCATCAGCATTGATAGATGTTGTTGCTGCTCGTGATGAATATCTTGAAGAAACAGGGGTATATATACCTTTATGTTTGGATGGCGGAATTGTACATGACCACCATATTACAATTGCTTTAGCACTAGGAGCAGATTTTGTAATGCTAGGAAGATATTTTGCAAGATTTGATGAGAGTCCAACAAGAGTAATAAAAAGAGGAAATGGATATGTTAAAGAGTATTGGGGAGAAGGTTCAAACCGCGCAAGAAACTGGCAAAGATATGATATGGGAGGAGATAAAAAACTTTCTTTTGAAGAAGGTGTTGATTCATACATTCCATATGCAGGAAGATTAAAAGATAATTTGGCTATAACTGTTGCTAAAATTAAATCTACAATGTGTAATTGTGGAAGTATTACAATTCCAGAATTCCATGAAAAAGCAAGATTAACACTTGTTTCTGATGTTAGTATTTCAGAAGGTAGTGCTCATGATGTTATTTTGAAAGAAGTAGATAATCAATATAAATAATATGGGAAGAAAGGTATATTATGAAAAAAATATTATTTGCGGCATATTCATTAGATTTAGGTGGAATAGAAAAAGCATTAGTAACATTAGCAAATACCTTGCAAGAAAAAGAATATGATGTAACAATTGTATTAGAGCAAATTAAAGGTGTATTTTTAGATGACTTAAATAAAAACATAAAACTGATAGAATATAGACCAAGCGAAACAAAAAATATATTAAAAAGAAAAATAGCAAATTTACTTAAAAGAATAAAATTTGTTATGAAATATAAAAATAAATTTGACTTTTCTGCATGTTTTGCAACATATTCAAATTCTTCTGCTTTTGTTGCAAGAAAAGCTTCAAAAAATAATTGTTTATGGGGACATGCAGATTATTTAACTTTATTTGAAAACAATGTAGAAGATATGAAAAAATTTTTTGAAGAGAAAAAATATAATAAATTCAAGCATATTGTATTTGTTTCAAAAGAAGGACAAGAAAGCTTTTTGAAAGTTTTTCCTGAAATGAAAAATAGAACAATCATATGTAACAACTTAATTGACAGCAAAAAGATTATTGAAATGTCAAAAGAAAAAGTAGATATAGATAAAGATAGTGAAAAAGTTACATTTGTAAATGTAGGTCGACATGAAGAAAAACAAAAAAAGCTAACACGAATTATTATGGCAGCAAAGAAATTAAAAGAAGAAAATTATAATTTTAAGATTTTATTTGTTGGTGATGGACCAGATACTGAGAGATATAAAGAATTAGTTAAAAATGAAAAATTAGAAGATGTTATAATCTTTTTAGGGAAAAAGAAAAATCCATATCCATATTATAGAATATCAGATTGTGTAATATTATCATCAGATTATGAAGGATACCCTGTGGTTTTCTTAGAAAGTTTTGTATTAGAAAAGCCAATTATAACTACAAAAGTTTCAGATTATGAAGAAGTAGATGGAAGAGGATTAATTGCTGAAAAATCTGAAGAGGGTATTTATGAAAAAATGAGAATTTTTATTGAGAATGGATTTAAAATTGAAAAGAAGTTTGATGCAGATTTATACAATGAAAATATTATAAAAACGATAGAACGACTATTTTGAAAGGAATTAAAATGTTAAGTGTAATTGTGCCAGTATATAATACTGCTAAATATATAGAAAAATGTTTAGACTCATTAATAAATCAAACCAAAAAAGATAAAATAGAAATTATTTTAATAAATGATGGTTCAACAGACAATTCAGATGAAGTGATAAAAAAATATATAAGTAGACTTGACGCTGAAAATAAAAAAATGTTGAAATATTATTCAAAAGAAAATGAAGGGATAGCCAAAACAAGAAATTATGGCATAGAAAAAGCAACATCAGAATATGTAATGTTTGTTGATTCAGATGATTATATAGATACACAACTAGTGGAAAAATTAGAAAAATACATGGAACAAAAAATAGATTTAATTAAATTTAAATTACAAAAAGTAAATGAAAATGGAAAGTTAATAGAAAAAATAGATGGACCAGTATTTGATGAAACAACAGGAGAAGAGGCTTTTAATTACATGTATAGTAAAGATGTTTTATTAGATTCACCATGTGTGTATGTGATGAAAAAAGAATTATTTACAAAAAATAATTTTAAATTCAAACAAACTTATCATGAAGACTTTGGACTTATACCTTTAATCATTTTGTCTGCTAAAACTGTCGTATCAACAAATTTCTATTTATATTATTATGTACAAGCAAGTAATAGCATTACAAGGAATGAAGATTATAAAAAAACAATTATAAAGATGAATGATGTTTTAGCACATTATGATAATATGTTAAAAGAAATAGAAAAAATAAATTTAAGTAAGAAAACAAAAGAAAATGTAAAGATTTTTTATACAAATGCAATTATACTAAAGTTAAATGAAATAGATGACAAAGACAAAAATTATTATATTAAAGAATTCAAAAAACGAAAATTTAGTAAAAACATAAAGGCGAGAAATTTGAAACAATTAATTAAAAAGATACTGTTAAAAATAAATATAAAACTATATTTAAAAATTCGATAATACTGAAGAATATGAAAATTGGAGATGAGAGAATATGCCAAAAGTAAGTGTTATAGTTCCATTTTACAATGTTGAAGGATA
>CAWVDV010000105.1:0-18765 GCA_963928115.1 Bacillota bacterium
TTCTATTTGTCATGCAATTTTTTATCTAACAAAATTACTTAAAAATTTTTTCGAAAAACTATTGACAATTAATAGTTAGTCTTTCAATTTTCCGTTTTTAAAATTAACATTACTTATTTTACCACATTTTTCGCTAAGAATCAAGTATTTTAATGACCTTTTTATAGACACTTATTATTCACAAGTTTTATTACTTTGCTAGAATATTAAATTAAATAATTTTGCAGTACCGCGTAGCGACCAAACGAGCCTGTTAAGGCGAGTGCGATTGAAGCAACTTTCTTTCTATCAAAAGAAAAATTTAATTTTTCTTTTGATAATAAGTTGTTGCGACAACAAGGTACAAAATATTATTTAATTTAATATTCTAGCTATATACTATATTATAATATAATTTTTCTCAGATTTTGTTAAACTTATACAACCAAATTTTGTAATTTGAACAGTGTCCTCAATACGAACTCCAAACTTTCCTGGAATATATATACCTGGTTCATCTGTAACTACCATATTTTCACGTAATTGAGTATCTGATGAATAACTAACATATGGAGACTCATGAATTTCTAAACCAACACCATGACCTAAGCTATGAATTAAGTCATAATTGTTTAATTTGAAATCATTTTCAACCATTTTAGTTAGTAATCTTGTGCTTGCTCCATCTTTATATGCTTCTAGTGTCTGAACTTGATTTTTCAATACTAAATCATATACTGGTTTTATTTCTTCAGGTACTTCTCCAACAAAAATTGTTCTTGTCATATCTGAGCAATATCCATTTACTTTACATCCCATATCTATTGTGATTATATCTTTTTCTTGTATTTTTCTATTTGTTGGTACTGCATGTGGTTTTGATGTATTTTCACCTGATGCAACAATTGTGTCAAAGGATAATCCATCTGTTCTTTGTTTATAGTAATCTTCTATTTCATTTGCAATTTGTTTTTCTGTCATTCCTGGTTTTATATAATTCAATAAGTATGAAAAGCAGTTGTCTGTAATTTCACATGCTTTTTCAATGTTTCTTATTTCATCTTCGTCTTTAATCATTCTTTGTTTTTCTATTATATGGTCTGTTTCTACAAAGTTGTGAATTTTATATTTTCTTATATATTCTTTGTATTTAGCATATGAAATATCATATTCTTCGAATCCAACATTTTCGCAGAACATAAAGAAATTTTCGTAGTCCTCTTTAGATACATCATGAATATCATATACAATGATTTCATCATATAATGTTAATGTACTATGGACTGCTTCAATATATCTTGCGTCTGTTATATATATATTGTCTTTTCTAGTTAAAAGTAAAATTCCTTCTGCTTCTATATTAGTTAAATATCTTATATTTACTGGATTTGTTAGTATTAGTCCTTGTAAGTCTAAACTTGACATTTTGTTTCTTAACCATTGTAACTTAGGATTCATAGCCATCCCCCATTTATTATTTTATATTTATACAAAATTGTAATTATTTTTCAACTAACCTTGATACAAGCCTAAAGTAAAAATTGTCATTAATATATTTGTTATTTGCTCAAATGGAACATACATACTTAAAAATGTTGCAATTACAATAAATGGTCCAAAAGGTATATATTCATCTGATTTTTTTATTTTTGTTACTAATAATATTATACTAAGTATTGCTCCTATTAGGAAAGAAACTAATGTTATTATTATTATATTTGATAATCCAAAATATAATCCTAATGCTCCCATTAATTTTACATCACCAAAGCCCATGGCTTCTTTGCCATAAAATAATCCTCCTAGTAATGTAATTAATAAGAAAATTCCTCCTCCTGCAAGCATTCCCAGTAACATATTTATTGTTATTGCTACATCTGATAATCCATATAAAAATGCAAAAATTATTCCTATTTCGAAAATTGTTAGATTTAATCTATTTGGAATTATTTGTAATCTATAATCAATAACAAATGCAGATAATAACATTGGTGTTAATATAATAAACTTGATTAAATCAAAATTTGCAATTAATGTATCTTGTATTCCATATACATATATTAAAGAAACATATATTACTGCTGTTAAAAGCATTAATATATAATTCGGTTTAAAATGCATTTTATATTCTGTTATTATATCTTTTGATATAACTTTTTTGTATTCTGGCAATCTTTTATTTGCCCAATTTACTAATTCTCCTACTATTAATCCTAAAATTGCTGCTACTAAATAGTATGCGATATGTACATCATTTATATACATCTACTTTTTCTCCTTTGTCTATAATCCTTTTTCTCTAAATTTCTTTTTTAACATTTTTTCTAATGGTCTTTTCCATAAAGTATACCAAAAGTCTTTATCATCAATTGCATCAATTAGTATCGTAAACATATTGCATCGATTTCCACCTATTACATCAGTAAAAATCTGGTCTCCAACTACTCCGATTTGTTCTTGTTTATACCCTAATTCTTTTTGCACCTTTAAAAAGCCAGATTTTAATGGTTTTTTGGCAAAACTTCTATATGGAATATCTAATTTTTCAGCTATAGTTTTTACTTTTGTTTTTTTATTTGTGTTTGATAATATATATAGCTTTGTTCCTTGTCCTTTTAGGTCTTTTGCCCATTTTTCAATATTTTCTGGCATTTCTTTTTTGTAATTTATTAATGTATTATCCATATCTAATATCAATGCTTTTAGATGATTTTTTTGTATGAATTCTATTGTTATTTTTTCTATTTTATCAAAATATGCTTTTGGATATACTGATAACATTTTTTCCCCCATTTTTTTAATTATCAAGTATATATTATCAATTTGATATGGTTTTGTCAAGGATAATTTATTTGCAAAATCTATGTCGTCCTATCGTAACAGTCATAGGTCTTGACCATATCCATTTATTTGTTGCAGTAGATGGATTAAAATAATATATTGCTCCATATGATGGGTCCCATCCATTTATGGCATCTTGTGCCGCTTTTATTGCTGTATTATTTGGTGATAAATTAATTTGTCCATCTCTTACTGCATCAAATGCTCCTGATTGATATATTACTCCTGAAATAGTATTTGGAAATGAACTGCTTTTTACTCTATTCATTACTACTGCTCCAACTGCAACTTGTCCTGTATATGGTTCTCCTCTTGCTTCGCCATATATTAGTCTTGCTAATAAGTTCACATTGCTTGAGTTACTTGTTGAAGATGATGAACTTGAATTGCTAGAGTTGGATATTCCCATGGCTTTTAAAGTTGCTGGTCCTGCTATTCCGTCAACTGTTAGTCCATTTTTTCTTTGGAAGTATTTTACCGCTTCTAAGGTTTGACTTCCATATATTCCATCAACATTTCCATTATAGTATCCCCATCTTTTTAGTTTGGTTTGTATTTGTCTTACTTCGTCTCCTCGTGAACCGTATTTAGATAATGCTTCTACTTTATTGTTTTCAAATAATACTATAAAAACAATAACCCCTATTAGTAATATGGTTATTGATAATATTATTACTATTTTTTCTTGCTTTTTAACATAATAAAAACCCCTTATTAATAAAATTTTTTCTTTTATTTGGCTTTTCTTTTATTTTTATCAATAATTGGTTTTATTATTCATTTTTTATTATTAAATTTCTTTTGAACAATATGCACACAAAATACTTTCCATTCCAACTTGCAAGTCAATCAGACCATTCTTATATTGATAGTCCACATCTCTAAGTTTTTGTAAGATTTGTTCAAGTTCTTCTTGTTTAAAATATCCTGCTTGCATTTTATATTTATTAACTAAAAAAGTCTGATTTGGTTTCAAATTTAAACTTGATATTATATCTTTTCCATTCTTTAAAGCAATTTTTGTAAAGTATAATTTTTTAAAATGATTATATAAAGTAATTAGAATTTTTTGCAAAGGTTCTTTTGCATAAATTAAATTTTGTAAAACCTGTAGTGCTTTTGCTGTTTCTTTTTTACCTAAGCTATCTGTTAAATCAAAAATTACACTTTCAAGTTTTTTTATTGATAGTTTATCAATATCTTCTTTTGTAATTTTTCCACCTTTTCCTACATATTCTATCAGTTTTCTAATTTCATTTATTAAGTCTTGCATATTAGTCCCACAACATTCTATGAAATATTTTAGTGTATTACTCTCTATTTGTACTTCATATGCTTTACATATAGCGCCAATTCTTTTTTCTATTTGTATTGGTTTTTGATATTCAAAATTGCATACTGTTCCATTTTTGTCTATTATTTTGTATAGTTCTTTTTTGCTGTCTGCATCTTCTTCTACAAATACTAAAATTACCCCTTGTTTAATTATATCTATGTTATTATTTATATAGTCAATTAATTTTTCTCTCATTTTTTCAAGTTCTGCGTTTTTTCTTTTTCCTTCTTTTTTGAGAAGTCCTGTATTTCTTGCTATTATTAGTTTTTTTTCATATCCGAATGCTGGTGTTTCTATATCTGATATTAGTTGATTATAATTTGTTTCATCTATATTTATATAGTTTATCCCTTTTATACATTCTCCAAATATGTTTTTTATCTTTTTTAATGTATTTTCTAATAAAAATAGTTCTTCACCATATAAAAAGTATATACTATTTAACTTGCCTGTTTTTAGTTCTTTTTCTAAATTCTCTACACTAATCATAGTTCTCTCCTTAGAGAGGGATTAGGGGACGGTCCTAAAAATCCCTCTTTTTAGGGATTTAGGGACACTCCTTCAATCTATTATCCCTCAACTTTTGGTTTTTTGTTGTTTTTTGTCAAATTAATTAAAGAATTAACTATTTCTTTACAATGTTCATCTGTAATATTCCCAATACATCTTTTAAAACTAGAAGCATTTAATTCATATGCAGCTGATTGTAATAAGAATTCTAATTCATCTAAGTTTTTAACAAATTTTGCTTCTTCTGTTTCTTTTTTTTCGAATTCTTCCCATAACTCTAAAAAGTCATTATCAAAGTCTAATGGTTTCAAAACTTTTTGAATTGCTTCTTTTTCTTTTAAATATTTTTCTTCTTTTGTTATATTGTCATATGGTGTATAATCTCCAACATATATTTCGCCCAATTCATGTATAATACACATTTTTATACATTTTAAAGTATCATATGGTAACTTATACTTTTCTATCATTGTAATTGCAAGTAGTGCCATTGAAAATGAATGGTCTGCAACTGATTCGCATTTTTCTCTATGCTCTAATCCAATTCTTACTTTTAACCATCCTTGTCTATATATGTTTTTCAAATGGTTGTATTGCATATAAAAAGAAACTACATCATTATCTATTTTTTGATATTTTTCAAATGGATTTGTATCTTTTATATAATTTCCATTATTCTTATCTTTTAATATTTCCATTTTCTTTTCACCCCTGTTATAGCTTTTGTGCAAATTTTGCTGAATGTGCATGGCATATTCCTATTGCCATGCTATCTGTTATATCATCTAATTTTGGTAATTTTTCTTCATTTAATATCATTTTTACCATTCTTTGTACTTGCATTTTGTCTGCTCTTCCATACCCTGTTACTGCTTGTTTTACTTGCAAAGGTGTGTATTCATAAGTTGGTATTTTATGAATTCTTGCTGTTATTAGTATTACTCCTCTTGCTTGTGCTACATTTATTGCTGTTTTGGCATTATTGTTGAAGAATAACTCTTCTATTGACATTGCTTCTGGTTTATATTCTTCAATTATTTGTGTTAAATCATTATATATTTTTTCTAGTCTTAATGGAAAAGACTCTTTTGCCTCTGTTAAAATTGCTCCAGAATTTATTAATTTGAACTTATTTCCCACATAATCTATTATGCTATATCCGAGTTATGGCAAATCCTGGGTCAATACCTAAAATTCTCATTTTGTTAATTTTCTCCTTTTTGCTATTTTTATATAATTGTAATTATTTTTCAACCCGTTATCTTCCTAGTATGATTCTAAAAACCTCAGCAACACTCCAAGCCTGTGTTATACAACCTTTAGGCAAATATGGTTCTTTAGAATCATAAATTTCTGCAATTCCGCCTAAACAACCTCTATTATAGATTTCTTCCTTAAAAGTTTTAGTTGTTTTGTTAATTAATTCTTCTATCTTTTTACGCAATTCTTGTCTTTCTTCTAATGTTTTTGCTACATATAAGCTATTTTTTAAGCTGTCATAATACAATCCTAAAAGCCAAGGCCATGTAATTCCTTGATGATAACTACTGTCTCTTTTCTTTGGCGAACCTTCATATATTTCAACATAGTTTTCTTCACCTTTAGCTAATGTTTTTAGTCCATATGGATTTAATAGTTTTTCTTCTACTGTTTTTATTGTATTTTTTGCTTCTTCTGAGCTTGGGTCTAGTACTGGATGTGTTAGGCTTAATGCAAATAATTGGTTTGGTCTTATTTTAGGGTCTCCTAATACATCATATAGACATTTTGTTCTTTCATTATAGAATCTATTACAAAATGATATTTTGCATCTTTCTGCTAATTCTTTGTATTTTCTAGCTTGAAAATTCAAGAAATGTCCCAATTTTTTTGTTAATTCTGCCATAATGCAATTTGCATTATACCACAAAGCATTTACCTCTACTGCTTTTCCATTTCTAGGCGTTATTGCTTCTCCATCATATTTTGCATCCATCCAAGTATTTTGTGTTTCAGGTGTTCCTGAAACTATTAGTCCGTCTGAATCTAAATAGATATTGTTATCATCTATATCTATTCCTGCACAATAATTTTCTATGATTTCTTCTAATTTAGGATAAATTTTTTCTTTTATGAATTTGTAATCACCTGTATATTTTAGATATTTTTGCACTTGCTCAAATAATAATAGTGATGCATCAACACTGTTATATAAAGGTCTACCATCATATCCCGAATAACCATTTGGCACTAATCCAAATTGTATATCTCTTGTCATAGTTAATAATACTTCTTTTGCAATTTCAAATCTTTTTGGAACTAGTAATATTCCTTCAAATGCAATTAGACTGTCTCTTCCCCAATCCAAAAACCATGGGTATCCTGCGATGATTGTATGTAATCTAAAATTTGGTCTATAAACTACAAAGTTATCTGCTGCCATTAAATATGTTTTTATTAAATCATCCTTCTCGATTTCTTTTTCTGTCTTGTTTTGCTTTCTATTATCAATCAATAATGATTCGTTGAAGATTTCTCCCGCTCTAATTATTTCATTATTTATAAATTTTCTTACACTTTTTGTTTCTATATTTGCTTCTAATGAGCATATAAATGTGATTTCTTTTTCTTTTTTTGGTTTTATTTCTATTTCAAAAACACCTGGTACACTGTGGTTTTCTTCTGGATAAAATCCTCTTTTTTCTTCTTCAATGTAAAACATGTGCGCAAAAGTGTCATTATAGTGTTCTTGATATTTTCCATCTGAAACGCTCATATATATTGGTGTTTCTGGATTGTTATCTATTACTACTTTTACTTTTTTATCTTTAATTTCCTGTCTTAAATTAAAGTAATGGTTTGTATTCATTTGATGAAAGTCTCTGAAATTTATTACTGGTGCAAGTGTTAGTTTTGCCTTTTGACTCGCATTTTTTATTTTATAATATACACCAACTGTATTGTGTCCATATTCCATTGCTATCATTTTAGTTATTTCAACATTGCCTATTTTATATTTAAAAATAGGTACATAATCTCTTCTAAATTCTTCTTGATATTTGAATCCTTCTGAAATGTTGTTTTGGCATACATTGGTATATAAATCGTATTTTTTGTTTCCAATTTCTATACTTTCATCTAGTTTTGATAAAATTAGATGTCTTCTTCCAGGAGGAGTTAATGGTGCTATTAATAATCCATGATATTTTCTTGTATTTGCTCCAATTACTGTTGATGAGCTAAATCCTCCTATTCCATTTGTTATTATCCATTCTTTCTTTAGTCCATTTTCTAGATTTAAATTTTCCTTCGTAATTTTCATAATATTTTCTCCATTTCTAAAAATAGTAAACTATTTGGTTTCGTTTAATTTTTTTAGCATTTCTTTTCTAATCTCTTCTGGAGTCTTTTTTCTTCCTCTTGCACTTTTTGGTTTTGTTGTTCTTTCTTTATCTTCTTTTAAATTTTTCGTCCTTGCTTTTTTTCTTTTTACTTGGTCTCTTTGAACTTTTCGTCTTGCTATTCTATCTGCTTCTCTTATTGATTCTATTCTATCACTATATTTAGTACTGAATTTGCTTTTTCCTTTTCTTTCTTTTTCTCTTTTTCCAACTTTTCCTTCTAATTGTTTTTTCTCTTTTTTAGCCATTTTTTTCTTAATTTTATTTATTCTTTTTTCTTCTCTTAATTTTGTATTTAGCATTAAATATTGTGGGTCATTTTGTTTATCTTGATATTTTAAATCATCACAAATTAATTCGATTATAGATTCTGCAACTAAGCTTGGGTCATGTCTAATCAAATCATTTGATATCATTGATAAATTCCTTTGTAGGAATTTTATTCCTTTAATTTTATCTACATCTTGTTCAACTAAGTCTTGTCCTTCTAGATTATATTTTTTAACAAATTCAGGGATAATTTCACCAGTATCATATATACAATAGTCTATTAAGCCTGTACCACAATGTTCAATAATTGCATTTATGTGGTCTGTAACACTATAGTCATCTGTTTGTCCTGGTTCTGTCATTATATTACTTACATATACTTTTATTGCTGTACTTTCTTTTATTGCTCTTGCAACTCCATTTACTAGTAAATTTGGTATAACATTTGTATACAAGCTTCCTGGTCCTATTATAATACAATCTGCATTTTTTATCGCTTCAATTACACCTGGTGCTGGTCTACAATTTGATGGATTTAGCATTATTCTACTTATTTTTGTTATTTTATCTGAAACAACCTCTGGAATTCTTGATTTTTCTTCTACAATGTATCCATTAGCAAGCTCTGCAACAATTTTCATCTCATCTAAAGTTACTGGCATAACTTTTCCAACCATATTAAAAATCTGATTACTTTTTACAATTGAATCTTCAAAATTTCCAGTTATATCTTTCATTGCTGAGAAATATATATCTGAAAAGTTTAGCCCTCTTAATTTACCACTAGTAAATTCATAGTTCATAAGCTTGTCCATTTGTTCTTCTTTACTTGCTAAAGAAACTATACTATCTTTTATATCTCCTAATGGCAACATATCTAGCTCTCTTCTTGAATTTGTTGCTTCTTCTCCATAATCAGATACTGCAACTATTGCAGTTAAGTTGCTGGTATAATTTTTTAATCCTGTTAAAACTGTGTTTAATCCTGTTCCTCCACCAATTACTACAATATTAGGTCCTTTGTCATATACTGTTTTATTAAAGATTAGAGAATTTATATTGACATTTTTCTTATTCTCCATCCTTTCATCTGTTGCTTCTATTAGCACTTCTAATGTTCTTTTATTAAGTCCTATTAATCCTAATACTATTGCTATAAATCCTATTACAAATATTACTATAACTTTTCCTACTTCTTGAAATGAAATTTCTTTCATGACTATTATTTCAGCTAGTCCATAGCATGCAAGTAAAATTCCTATTAATATTAAAAACATCCATCTTTTCATTTTGTTGCTTGATTTAAACCAATGCATAAAACCTTTCATTATAACTACCATTCCTTTCTCAATGCTCAAAACCTAGTTGGAAAAAACTATAATTATTTTTCAACTAACATGCTCTCCAACTACTTCAATTTCCAACTCTATCTGCTTATTAAATTTTTCTTCTATTGTGTCTTTTATGTATTTTACTAAATCTAGCACATCTTTTGCACTTGCATTTCCTTTGTTTATTACAAAACCACTATGCTTTGTTGAAACTACTGCATCTCCAATGGAATATCCTTTTAAACCTGCATCATCTATTAATTTTGCTGTAATGTAATCTTTACCTCTTCTAAAAGTACTTCCTGCACTAGGATATTCGATAGGTTGTTTTGTTTTTCTATATTGTGAGTATTCATCCATTTTTGCTTTTATTTCATCATATTTTCCTTTTTCTAGGTTCAAAACTACTTCTGTAACAATATATGAATTACCTTTGAAAATACTTTTTCTATATTCAAAATTTGCCTCTTCATTTGAAAATTCTTTTTCATTACCATTTATATCTACACATTTTATCTTTTCAACTATATCTTTCATTTCTTTACCGTGAGCTCCAGCATTCATGCTAACTGCTCCACCAATTGTTCCTGGTATTCCTGATAATTCCTCAAAACCAGAAATCTCATTTTTTAGACAAATTTGTGCAAGTTTTGAAAGTTTATATCCTCCACCTACATTTATTTTATATTTTTCTCCATTTTGCTTTATATCAATATATTCAATTTGTATTGTTAATGTAATTCCTTTTATTCCACCGTCTAACACTAGAATATTGCTTCCATTCCCTAGTATTGTTACTGGTATTTTATTTTCTTTTGCAATATTTAGTATTTCTTTTAGTTCTTCTTTTGTTTTTATCTTTATAAAGCACTCTGCTGGTCCGCCTATTTTAAATGTTGTGTGCTTTTTCATGTCTTCATTATATAAAATGTTATCTTTTGGAATTGTTAAATTTGAATTTTCTAATATATCCTTAATATTCAATTTTCCACTTCCTTTTCAATTTTCTATACTATATCATTTTTCGGCAAAAAATACAAGTCTAATTTGGTCACTTTGGTTAGTTTGGTTAGTTTGGGGACAGGTTCGTTGTGACCATTTGTGGATAGTATGGGGACGGCACTTAATAATTTTTTATTAATCTATAGAATTTCTAGTAATAATAAGAGTTTTCAGTAATAAAATATTATAATAATATATTAAAATTAACTTGCATTTGTTAACAAATACGTATTTTTTATATTAGTTTTCTAGATTATATATTAAAGTGCCGTCCCCAAAGTGACCAAAAGTGGCTAAACCAAACCTGTCCCCAAACTAACCAAACTAACCAAAGGAGGAAATCATAATGCATACTTGTAAGTTTTTTGTTTTTAAAGTTAAAAGAAATTTTTTAGCACTGATTTTTTTGGCTTTTACGGCTTCTTTGCTAATTTTTTCTGGTAGTAATCTTCCAGCTATAAAGTCAGGTTTACAATTATGGGCAACTTCAGTTGTTCCTTCTTTATTTCCTTTTTTTGTAGCTACTGAGTTACTTATGCATACTAATATTATTAATATTTTTGGAAGAGTTTTAAATGGTTATATGAAACCTCTTTTTAATATTTCTGGTGAGGGTGCTTTTGCTTTTATTCTGGGTATTATTAGTGGATATCCTGTTGGTGCAAAAATTGCAAGTAAGTTTAGAGAAAATAATATTTGTACAAAGGCTGAGTGTGAAAGGTTGCTTAGTTTTACTAATAATTCTGGTCCTTTATTTATTATTGGTACTGTTGGTATTTTAATGTATCAAAATACTGGGATTGGTATTTTGCTTTTTATAACTCATCTGCTTGGTTGTTTAAGTGTTGGCTTTATTTTTCGTTTTTGGAAAAGAAATAAAAATGACAGTATTGGTGACGATAAAAAATTTGTCATGAAAAAAACATCTTATAATTATGCTTTAGAGAAAAAAACTGCTAATTTTTCAAATTTAGGTGAAATTATGGCTGAAAGTATTACTAATAGTATTTCTACTATTCTTTTAATAGGGGGATTTGTTGTTTTGTTTTCTAGTATTATTTCTATTTTAAAAGCTAGTGGAGTTTTGAATGTTTTATGTATGGCTATTTCTCCTATTTTGAATTTTCTACATATTGATTCTAGTTTTGCTTCTGGCCTTTTAACTGGAATTTTAGAGATTACTAATGGTATTCAAAGTATTTCTTCTATTGCTTGTAAAAAGATTTCTATTAATCTTATTATTACTGCATTTTTACTTGGGTTTGGTGGTATTTCTGTTTTTTTACAAGTTTTTAGTATTACTGCAAAAACTGATTTGTCTATAAAGCCATATATTTATGGAAAAATTTTGCACGGTTTTTTTGCTGCTTTTTATACTTTTATTTTTATTCAGGTTTTTCCTTTTTTTAATCTGGATTTATAGATGGTTATTGGCATATTTTTTTATTTTCTTCATATATTTTGTTAAGAAAATAAATTTATTAACATTGTTCTACACCAAAATTACTGTTCGATTTTTGAAAGGAGAAATTTATGGATAGAGATTTAAATAATAATCAAAGCAATTTTAATAATTTAAATAATAGTAACTATGGTACTGGCTTTATGCCTCCTTATACGGATTATATGTCTCCTAATGGTCAAGTTGATTTTAGCGAAATGTATAAAGACCCTTTTTTGAATCCAATGATGCAGTATGAACAAGCTTGTTCATATTATCGTTATTTGTGTTTACAAATGGATTATAAAATTAAATGCAAGGAGTATGAGAGAATGTGTAAAAATTCAAATTCTAGTGTTTCTAATAATTCTAGAGATAGGAAATTAGAATAGTATATAATCGAAATGACTTTCTATATAAAAAATGCAGAAACTTGAAAGAATCTGCATTTTTATTGATTTTAGTTTACTTTAAGCTTTTTAATTTCTTCATCAGTTAGACCTGTTATTTCTTTGATTTCTTTTATTGGCATTTTCTTGGATAACATTTTTTTAGCAATTTCTAATTTTTGTTCATTTTTTCCTTCTAATCTTCCAGCTTTTTTTCCTATTTCTTCTCCTTCCTTTTTAGCCATACTTATTGATATACCATAATTAAATTCTCCCTTTAGTCTTGCTTCATATAGCTCCCTTTCTCTCTTGTCCATACTCATTGTATCCACAACTTCTATTGCTTTTTTTATCTCTTTGTTACCTTTTTCTGCCATCTCTATCTTTTCCTCCTCTCCTATTATTGTCCACAACCATTGTTCTATTTTATTCTCTACTCCTGGATTTTTCTTTTTAAATTTTGGTAATTCTATAAAATGCATTTCTACACTTTCTGTTGCTATTTCTTCTTCATCACTATATCCCATATCTACATATTCATTTTCTCTTGTTTTTTCAAATTTCATTTTTGCTACTTGATGATAACTATTTCTCTTATAATACTCAAAATTCAAAAAATTTATTACAATAGACTTCTTTAATTCAGCATAATCTTTTCCTATTTGTAACTGTCCTGATACATTCTTACTTAAATATACTAAACTTCTATATTTTATATTATGCTCATTTGTCATCTGCATTTCAATGTCAACTATTGTTTTCTCATCCAATTGTGCCTTTATGTCTAATACACTTAGTTTATCCTCTATTGCTTCTTTAGGTATCTCAGGATTTTGTACCTCTACTTTTTCTATTTTTATATCTAACACTGCTTCTAATAAGTCTTTTAATATGTTTTCATTTCCTTCTTTTGCAAATACTCTTTTAAATACATAATCATTTGTTAATGGTAATCTTTCTACTGTTTTATTTATATTATTCAAATTATTTTGCTCCTTCCTATTTTACCAGAAATATCAATATTATTCAATACTTTCTGCGTAAATTTTTATGTATTAGTAATTGTAATAATACATTTATATTTAAACAAATTTTTAAAATTTCTATAAATTTTCACTTGGATTTTTTTTGATAATTTTCAACATAAGTTTCACTTTTTCAAATTTCAATTCGAACTTTAATATTTCAAGAAAAAATAAAATCTAAATCACTAGTATAAACAATTTGATATCTAAAATAACTGCAAATTACAATTACTGTTTACATATTACCAGAAAATATCAAAAAAAGCAATGGTTTCTATTTTATTTTTATAAAAACTCATCGCATTTTTCGACACTTTAATCTATTATTCTAATTTCTCTAGTTGGAAAAGAATTAAATTTTGGCAAGGAAAACAAGTTTGAAATTTATGAGGCGTACTTTTTGTACGTTGATTAAATTTCAAATGAAGTTTGACGCAGCCAAAATTGTCATTATTTTTCAACTAAAGGATATTTCTAATTTTCTGTATTAGATAATGACTTCCACCTTCGCTATTATTTTGTACATTTTCAACCATACTTACTATTAAAAGATTTCCTTCAGCTCTGTCAGTTGTAAAACAATTAAACCATCCTAATGTTCCACTTTCTGTATCTTCATTAGATGTCTTTAATTCTGCAGTTCCTGTTTTTCCTGCAATTGTCAATCCATTAATTTTCATATCATTTGCTGAGCCATTTGGATTTTCAACAACTTGTATTAAATCTTCTTTTATAGTATCTGCCGCTTCTTTTGTAATAGCATTTTCTTTTAATATTTCTCCATTTTTGCTTTCATCATATTCAATTCTTGGTTTTATCATATTTCCTTCATTTGCAAATGCTGAATAAATTGATGCCATATGTATTGGATTTACTAAAAGGTCTCCTTGACCATAACCAGTGTCTGCTAGTTTTGTTTCTCCTTCAATTGTTGTTCCATTATTGTCTGCATATTGTGATTTTGCAAGTGTTAGTGGAAAGTCTAGTTGCTCATTAAATCCAAGTTTATCTAAACTACTTGCATAATCTTGTGCTCCCATTTTTAATGTTGATTGTGCAAAATATATGTTATCTGAATACATTATTGCATTCATTAAATTTTTTGCTCCATTATATGCTGTTAATGTTGTAACATGATAATTTCCCCAACTTGAATCTTTTTGCCAACTTGTTCCTGTATATCCTAAATCTTCATCTGGGTCAATTGTTCCTAAGGTTAAACCAATTGCTCCTGTAACTGGTTTAAAGGTTGAACCAGGGCAATATTTTTGTATAAATCTGTTAAATAATGGTTTAGCTTCATCATTATTTAATTCATCCCATTGGTCATTTGTTAGTCCTACTACAAAATCGTTTGAGTCAAATGTTGGTGTACTTACTAATGCTAATAGTTCTCCTGTTTGTGGTTGCATTATTACAAAAAGTCCTTTGTCATTTTTCATTTGCTCGTAAACTGATTTTTGTAAATTGCTATCTATAGTTAATTTAACATCTTGCCCATCTTTTTTATCTTGTTTTACAATTTCTGTTTTCTCATTTCCATCTGAATCTAATATGTAAATTCTTGTTCCATCAATACCTCTTAAAGTATCTTCATATGCTAATTCTAATCCTGATTTTCCAATTAGGCTTGTAGTTGTATATCCTTTTCCTTCATTTTCTTCTAATTCTTCTGCATTTATTGATTGTACATATCCGATTAGATGTCCTGCTTCTTCTCCTAATGGATATACTCTTCCATCTTCTTTATTTATCATTACACCAGGTATTTGTAATAATTGATTTTTTAATTCAGTGTTTGAATCTGAAATTTTCTTTACTGGTACAAATGTATCATCTTTGACATATGATGCATTTAATTCTTCATTTATATAATCTACTGAAACACCTGTTAATTCTGAAATCTTACTGATATTTTCATCTCTCGCATCTCCTAATTTGCCTGGTACTATTCCAACTGATGCAATTTGCCCATCTTCTGCTAATGGATTATCATTTCTGTCTAATATACTTCCTCTTTTTGCTTTTATTGTTTCAACTCTTACTTTATCTGTTTCTTCAAGTTGTGGGAAGATTGTTCCTGATGTCCATTGTAGTTTGTATTCTCCATTTTCTTTTACCATATTTGCAACATTATAGAAATCAACTTCTCCAGCTGATGTGTACATTTGTTGTCTATATGATATTTGATATCCATTGTCGTTTTTGGCTGTATCTGAAATTGAAATTCTTATATTGCTACTATCAATTCCTTCATATATGTTTTGATTTCTTGTTATATAGTCTTCTTTGCTCATATTCATGCTTGCAACTTTTTGATACATTCCTTCATAGTCTTTTTCGTTTATTAAGTTTATGTAGTCATTTAAAGCTTGTTCTGCTTGTTTTTGGTCATTTTTTTGTACTAATATAACTGCTGCTACTATTACTGCTACAATTACTATTATTGCAATTATTCCAATTATTATTTTTTTGTTTTTCATTTTTTATCTCATTCCTTCCTAAGGCTCAAATCTGGTTGGAAAAGAATTGTAATTATTTTTCAACCCAACCCCTTCTTTTCTTATCTTATGCAATAATTCTACTACATAAGATAAGAAATAGCAAGGGATTTTTATGTGCATTTTGTTTAAAATCAAATTCCTAAATTTATTACTATTTTGCCATCATTTGTTTTAGCATCCAAAGTTTTTTGATATAATCTGAAATATAATTATCCATTAAGCTAGATGTGGCATAATAATTAGAATCATCGGCTTTTTTCTTTATATCAGTTACTTTTTTAAGTAAAGTCTCTAAATCTTTGATAACATTTTCAAACATCTCACAATCTTTAATTTTTTCATTTTTTGCTTCAGCTATACAAGTTGTATTAAGATAATCTTGCATAGTTCCTAGAGGTTCTGCTCCTAGCATCAAAATATGCTCAGCTATTTCATCAATTTGTTCATTTATTTCATCATAATATTCTTCTAATTTTTCATGAATGACAAAAAAATCCTTTCCAATTATATTCCAATGATAATTTTGTAATTTACGATAAAATACGTTTAAATCTGATAATAAGCAATTTAAATCTTTTACTAAATCTTCCATAAATACACTCCTTTTTCTTTTTTATTTATTTTTGCCTTTTTGAAAATTATTATACGTTTTTTTATTTAATATTTTTTTATTTTTTGCAAATACTAATTTTATAAATATTTTTGGGAGGTTTTTTTAATGGATAGTAATCGTTATATTTTAAATGAGTTAAATAAAGGAATTAAAATGGGAATGGATTCTATTTCTAATGTTTCCGAAAAAGTGCAAGATGATAGATTTAAACAAGATTTAAAGTATCAATATGATGAGTATAATAAAATTTTGAATGAAGTAAATGATGAACTTACTAATTATGATGATTTTCCTAAAGAATTAAATCCTATGCAAAAGGCTATGGGCTGGATGGGTGTTGAAATGAATACCATTGCTGATAAGAGTAATTCAAAAATCGCTGAATTAATGATACAAGGTACAAACATGGGAATTATTGAGGGTGTAAAATTGTTAAATCAAAATCCAGAAGCAGATGATGAAGTTAAAAATGTTTTGAATGAATTTATTAAATTTCAAGAAAATACTGTAGAGCAACTTAAAAAATATTTATAGGAGACTTTTTTAGTCTCCTTCAAATTTTATATTTTTAAAAGTTCGTAAAATCTCCTTTGTTTTTCTATTTTTCCTGATGAATCTATGAATTCTATTTTTTCTTTATAACTATTATCTTTTCCTATGTTGTCTTCGAGTAAATTTTTTTCTGCTAATACTTCTTTTAAATGAACAGCTAGCCTATTTGCTCCATTGAAAAATTTAATATTATTTCCTAATACTTGTCCAATTTCTTTTTGAATTAAAGGATAGTGTGTACAACCTAAAACTACATTTTTTACTAATCCATTATACAAGCCTAAAGTTTTTTTCAAGTATTTTTCTAATTCTTCTTTATTTCCATTTTCTATTATATCAGCTAATCCTACACAAGGAAGTAAATATGTTTTATGGTTATTGTATTTGTGAAATAGCAAATTAAATTTTTCACTTTTTATTGTTCCTCTTGTTGCCATTACTAGTGTTGGCTCATTATATGCAAAATCATGTACCATTTTGTATGCAGGTTCAATTGCAATAAAAATAATCTTAGGATATTTTTTTCTTAAATATTTTACTGCTTTTGCACTTGCAGTGTTACATGCTATAACTATTGCTTTGCAGTTTTTTTCAATAAATAGTTTTACAATATTTTCGCATAGTTTTATTACTTCTTTATCTTGCTTATCTCCATATGGATTATTAGCAGAGTCACTAAAATAGATGTATTCTTCATTAGGTAATATTTTTATTATTTCTTTTAATACTGTGACTCCACCAATTCCTGAGTCAAAAATTCCTATTGGTCTTGTCTTTTTATCTAATGAAATTTGTTCTGACAATGTTTTCATTTTCTGGTAATTTTACACCTGCTTTCCTTCCCGCCTCTATCGATTTTAAAAGCCAAGCCATATTGTTTCCTAGAGTTCTCATTGTTTGCATTCCTTCTTCATCTTTTATTACTTCTTCTGGTGTATTTCCATGTACCATATTCCAATATTGAGATGATACTACTGGCATATTTGTAATTTGAAAATATTTATTCATTTCATCAATTGCTGCTGTTGCTCCACCTCTTCTGCAACTTACTATAGCTGTTCCTAACTTATTTGCAAAGAAAGTTCCTCTTCCATAAAATGCTCTATCCATAAATGATGATAATGCTCCTGACATTGCAGCAAAGTGTACTGGACTTCCAAATACTAATCCATCCGCTTCTTTTGCTTTTTCTAAGAATTCATTAACTTTGTCATCTATGACACATTTATTTGTTTTTGAACATCCATTACATCCTAGACATCCAGAAATAGGTTTATTTCCTATCCAAAATATTTCTGTTTCTATTTCATTTTTATTTAATTGCTTTTCTACTTCTTTTAAAGCTGTGTATGTACATCCCTTTGGTTTTGGACTTCCATTTACTAATATTACTTTCATTTTATCATTTCCTTTCTCTTTCCTAATTTTATCTTTTAATATTATATTACTATTTTCTTATTTTGTATATAATTTTTAATCATAAATATTGAGCCTGAAAGTAAAAGATGCTGCTCAGCACTTTAAATTAGTAGTGCTGAGCAGCATCTTTTTTATTTAGATTTAATAAAAACTTCATTTTATATGAATTTTTT
>CAWVDV010000106.1:0-15353 GCA_963928115.1 Bacillota bacterium
CAATATATTTATTATTCTGGATTCTAAAATTTTTCTTAGATAAAAAAGAAAAAAAACAAGTTATTACTGGAATAATATCTTGCGTGATTTGTGTAGTTGTGTTATTAATATATTGTGGAATGATGAAATATCAACATGGAGAATTTTCAATCACAGCTGTTTCATATATAAATGATACAGTTACAGCAGTATATAGTGATTTATATAAAAGAGCAGATAATCAAGATATGATTGCAATAGTTGATGAAGCAGTAAAAGAAAGTAATGATGGAACAACTGCTTTTCAGGCACTTAATGATTTAAGAGCAGAATATGAGATAGATGAAATTAAAGAATTTGCAAGTCAATCTTTGAAAAAGGATTCTGAATATGTAGATTACTTAATGAATAAAACAATAGGTTTAAGTAATGAAAGTATAGGAGCTTCAGGTTATATAGCAAACAAAGAAGGATATCAAGATATAAATTATTCAATTTTAGGAAATCTTGTATTACCAATTAATTTTGCTTTTGTATATATAATGATTATTGTTGCAATAGTTTATCTTCTTTGGAAATTAATAAAATTCAAAAAGATAGATTGGCTAGTTGCATTTTGTACTGCACTAATTTTTGCAAACTTATTTACTTTGATTGTTGGAGCGCCTTTTGAGCCACAGAGATTATTTTTACCATCAATAGTACCAGTTTTATTGTTGATTGGTTTGGTATTAAGTAATGTAAAAAGTAGTAGGACGATTGAAAAATAATTACAATCTGAGAGATGCCTTAGGGAGGTGGAGAGTAAAAAATGGAGAAAAAATTGGAGAAAAACAAAGAAAATAATTTCTTATATAAACTATTTGTCGAAAAAACAAATGATGTAAAAATACAGTTTTTTAGATATTTATTTGTTGGTGGCTTTGCAGCAGTAGTAAATATAGGTTCATTATATATATTCAAAGAATTTATGAATTTGTATTATTTACTTGCAAATGTACTAGGTTTTGTGTTAGGATTAATTACGAATTATTTATTAAGCAAATGGTTAGTATTTGCAAAAGAAAATAAAATGAATGGAGCAGTTGAATTTACTATATACGCTATAATAGGTGTTGTAGGATTAGGTTTAGATACATTATTTATGTGGGCTTTTACAGAAAAGGCACATGTATACTATATGTTAAGCAAAATTATTTCAACAGCTTTAGTATTTATATGGAACTTCTTTGCAAGAAAAGCTTTATATATTCTTGCTGATAAAATAAAAAAAGATAAATAAAATTATGGAAAGGAAAGAAAAAATGGAAAAGAAAGATGTAGTTATAATAGGAGCTGGTCCTGCAGGACTTACAATGGCACATGAACTATTAAAAGAAAAAGGAAATGAAAAATATAATGTTAAAATCTTGGAAGAATCACAAGATATAGGAGGAATATCTAAAACAGTAAAATACAATGGAAATCGTATGGACATAGGTGGACATAGATTTTTCTCTAAAGATGATAGAGTAATGAAATTTTGGAGTGAGTTAATGCCTATACAAGGTAAAAATTCATTTGATGATGAAAAATTAGGTAGAGAAAAACCATTAGTAGAAGGTGGACCAGACCCAGAAAAAGAAGATAATGTAATGCTTGTTAGACATAGAGTTTCAAGAATTTATTACTTAAAGAAATTCTTTGATTATCCAATTAGTATGAAGCCAGAAACATTTAAAAATATGGGATTTGGAAGAACAGTAAAAGCAGGATTTAGTTATTTAAAATCTATATTTGTAAAAAAACCTGAAACATCATTAGAAAACTTCTATATAAATCGTTTTGGAAAAGTTTTATATAGTATGTTCTTTGAAAAATATACTGAAAAATTATGGGGAAGACATCCAAGTGAAATATCTGCTGATTGGGGAGCACAACGTGTAAAAGGAATTTCTATTACAGCAGTTATAAAAGATATGTTCCATAAAGCTTTTGGAAGCAAGAATAAAGAAAATACAGAAACATCTTTAATAGAAGAATTCTGGTATCCTAAATACGGACCTGGACATTTATGGGAAACATTAGCAAATAAAGTTTCTGAACAAGGTGCTGAAATTAAAAAAGGATATAGTGTAAAGAAATTAAACTTTAAAGATGGAAAAATAGTATCAGTAGAATGTGAAGTAGATGGAAAAATTGAAACAATTGAAGGAGATATATTTGTTTCAACAATGCCTATGAATGACTTAGTTGCAGGATTCTCAGGAATTGATGTACCTGATAACATTAAAGATATTGCTAAAAACTTACCTTTCCGTGATTTTATAACTGTTGGATTATTAGTAGACAAGCTAAATCTAGAAAATAAAACAGATATAAAAACTTTAGGAAATATTGTTCCAGATTGTTGGATTTATGTACAAGAACCACAAGTAAAAATGTGTCGTATACAAATATTTAATAACTGGTCACCATATTTAGTAAAAGATGCAGAGAATAAAGTATGGATAGGACTAGAATATACTTGTGAAGAAGGAGATAAATATTGGAATATGTCTGATAAGGAATTTATTGATTTTGCAATTGATGAATTAGTATCAATGAATATAATTAGTAAAGACCAAGTTGAAGATTCTCATCGTGAGAAAATTAAAAAAGCATATCCAGCATATTTTGATTCATATAAAGATATTGATAAGTTAATTGATTATATAAATCAAATTGATAATTTATATTGTATAGGAAGAAACGGACAACATCGTTATAACAATATGGACCATTCAATGGTTACAGCAATTGAAGCTGCAAAAAATATTAAAGAAGGTATAAAAGATAGAACTAATATATGGAATGTAAATACTGATAAAGAATATCATGAAGAAAAATCAGCAAGTTAATTAGTTATTATACCAATAGTGGGATGATTAGAATAAAAACTTATCATTTCACTATTTTTTTATATAATAGGGGGATTAAGTTATGTATGATAAAAAGATTAGAAATAAAGTTTTATTATTAATTGTTTTTATAGTAATACTAGTTGTTTTTGACATGATTTTTTATAGCAAATTTGTATACAATGAAAGAAGCTATTATACTGAAAGCTATTTAGAAGGTAGCGAAAAATATGAATTAGATGGAAATGTAGTAATTGAACAAACATTTATAGCAAATAAAAATAATTTAGAGGCAGTTGCAATCGGATTTGATAAGGCTTTTAGAACATATAGTAATGATGAAATTAAAATTCAAATAATACAAGTAGATAATAATCAAGTAATTGCTGAATATGATAGCATCTATGAAACACCAGTACAAGATTATAAAAAATACAAATTTGAATTTGAAAAGCAACCTGATTCAGAAGGAAAAGAATATAAAATTAAAATAATCTATGAAAATGGAAGTAAAGGAAATCCAGTTTTATATCAATCTCAAGGAAATTTTGAACAAGGTACATTAACTTTAAATGGGGAAGAGCAATCAGGAAATCTAAATTTTGAATTATATTATTTTAGCAGATATGCAACTACAATTTTTACTATTGCAATGCTTGGATTTAATATAGTAACAATTTTAATATTAGGACTATTTATATTCAAGAAAATTAGTATAAATAAAACTTTTTTAATTGTAACAATCATGTTAGGATTATTTTATGTTTTTGCTATACCAATTTATAGAGGACATGATGAACATGCTCATTTTTATAGAGCCTATGAAATCTCTCAAGGAATTTTCAATACCAAAACAGAAAATGAAGAATCTGTCTCAGAGATACCAAAAGCATTTGAAGAAACTACACCAGAAGGTGAAGCATGCAATATGACTTATTATAGAGACGTAATAGACTTTTTAGATGTTGATATTAATGAAGATGAAACTATGAAGGTCAATGCTTCATATATGGCAGTATATTCACCAATTCCATATATACCACAGGCTTTAACAATAGGAATATTAAATATTTTTACAGATAATGTTGCAATTATCTTTTATGGGGCAAGAATAGTAAATTTATTAGTATCAGTATTTTTGTTATATTTTGCAATGAAATTAATACCGTTTGGAAAAAAATTGATATTTCTAATTACTATACTTCCAACTACAATGGTACAAATATCTTCATTATCTCCTGATGCACTAACTTTAACATCAAGTATTTTATTTGTAGCATATGTGTTGAAACTATGGCATGAGAAGAGAAAAATAACAAAAAAAGAAGTATCAAAATTAACTATTTTAGGAATAGTAGTTGCGTTGTGTAAAATAGTGTATATACCATTTGTATTTTTGGTACTTATTCTTCCGAAGAAAAATTATAAGAATAGAAAAAGTTATATATTAAGTATTATTACAATGATAGTAATTCCAATTCTAATAAACTTGATTTGGTTAGCAATTGCAAATACACATTTATCTTTAATTGATAATAATAAATCTAGTGTGCAAACAGCGAATATTTTGACAAATATTCCGGAATATATAAGAACAGCGGCTTATACATTACAATATTCTATGGATAAAACATTAACTGCTCTATTTGGCGGAGGATATATTACGCATAATACAAATGCTGTTGGTAATGGTTTTATTACAGTAATACCAATGATTTTGTTATTTGTTTTTGAGATTTTATTTGATGAGAAATTAAAGATAAATTTGGAGATGAAAGCAAAAGTTATAATTTCAATTATATCTTTAGCTATAATTGGCTTGATTTTTACAAGTTTATATGTTCAATGGTCACCGTTAAAATGGTTTTTTGTTGATGGAATTCAAGGAAGATATTTCTTGCAATTGTTATTGCCTTTGACGATTTTACTTGCTCAAAATAATCTTGTAAAACAAAAAGGAAATATTAATTTGAAATCAATTATTACTTATACAGGGATTATTTTGAATATGGTAATTTTGATGGAGATTGTATTGAAATACATATAACTATTAATTGAAACAAAGAATACAAAAAATCCAAAAAAACTTACAAAACCTGTTCTCTTTTTTTACAAAATATGATAAAATAAAAGTGATTTAGTAGATGAAATGGGGATAAAATATAAGGAGGAATACATAATGAAAAAAATAAGTGTTATAGCTATATTATTAGTAACTTTAATAACTTTATTAGGAAGTGGATATGTACAAGCAGCAAATGAAATTTTATTAAATAATATACAAGAAAATTTAAAATCAGAAGAAAACAACATTCAAGAAAACAATCAATCAAACACTACAAATTCAACTGAGAATAATGAAGACGATATTTTAGAGAGTGAAGACGAAAATCAAAATATTCAATCAAATAATAATTCAATAGAAAATCAAAATACACAAATAGAAGATAATACAATAAAGCAAGAAGAAAATAAAGTACCAGAAGAAGAACAAGATAATGTTGAAGAAATTATCGAAAATGATGAATCACAAACTAATGAATTATCAACTGAACAAGAAACAAATACTCTACAAACAAAAAGTGCAAAAGTGTTAGAAGAAGGAACATATGTAATTAAATCAGCAATAAATAACAACTATGTTTTAGATGTAGCAAATGCATCAAAAACAAGTGGAGCTAATGTTCAATTATATCAAAATGAATTATTAGAAAGTCAAAGATTTGAAGTAGAATATTTAGCTGATGGCTATTACATAATAACAGCAGTACATTCTGGAATGGTATTAGATGTAGCAAATGCAGGCCAAACAGCAGGGACTAATGTATGGCAATGTTATAGAAACGAAATGGATGCACAAAAATGGATAATACAAGATGCAGGAGATGGATATTATTATATAATTTCAAAATGTAATGGATTATATCTTGATGCAGCAAATGGAGTAGCAGCAAATGGAACAAATATAGCAGTATGTTATGGAAATAATTCAAATGCACAAAAATTCAAATTTGAAAAATATGAAGAAGTCATCCCAGAAAGAACATTAGATGATGGTACATATGTAATCAAATCAGCAATAAATAATGATTATGTAATAGATGTTGCTGGAGCATCAAAAACAAGTGGAGCAAATGTACAGTTATATCAAAACCAATCATTAGAAAGCCAAAGATTTGAAATAGAATATTTAGAAGATGGCTATTACATAATAACAGCAGTACATTCTGGAATGGTACTAGATGTAGCAAATGCAGGAACAACACCTGGAACTAATGTATGGCAATGTTATAGAAATGAAATGGATGCACAAAAGTGGTTAATCCAAGATGCAGGAGATGGATATTATTATGTAATATCAAAATGTAACGGATTATATTTAGATTCTGCAAATGGAGTAGCAGCAAATGGAACAAATATAGCAGTATGTTATGGGAATAATTCAAATGCACAAAAATTCAAATTTGAAAAAGTATCAGATGAACAACAATTAGCAAATGGAAAATATGTAATCAAATCAGCAATAAATAATGACTATGTAATAGATGTTGAAAATGGTTCAAAAATGAGTGGAGCAAATGTACAAATATATCAAAATCAGTTATTAGAAAGTCAAGAATTTAACGTAGAATATTTAGAAAATGGTTATTACATAATAACAGCAGTACATTCTGGAATGGTATTAGATGTGGCAAATGCAGGAACAACACCTGGAACTAATGTATGGCAATGTTATAGAAATGAATTAGACGCACAACAATGGATGATAAGAGATGCAGGAGATGGATATTATTATATAATTTCAAAATGCAATGGATTATATCTAGATGTAGCAAATGGAGTAGCTGCAAATGGAACAAATATAGCAGTATGTTATGGTAATGGTTCAAATGCACAAAAATTCAAATTTGAATTAGCAGAAATAGTAGATGACAAAAAAACAATAGCAGATGGTACATATAGCATTGAAACTGGAGTTTCAAGTGAATATGTTTTAGATGTGGAAAATGGTTCAAGATTGAGCGGAGCAAATGTACAAATATATATAAAGCAAGCAACAAAAAGACAAAACTTTAGAGTAAAATATTTAGGTGATGGATATTATACTATAATGGCAACACATTCTAATATGGTGTTAGATGTGGCAAATGCAGGAACAACACCAGGAACTAATGTATGGCAATGTTACAGCAATGGTGCGGATGCACAAAAATGGTTAATCAAAGATGCAGGAAATGGATATTATTATATAATTTCAAAATGTAATGGATTATACTTAGATGTAGCAAATGGAGTAGCAGCAAATGGAACAAATATAGCAGTATGTTATGGCAATAACTCAAATGCACAAAAGTTTAAATTTGTAGAGCCACTAAATGTATTAGATACTATTGATGAAGCTAAATATCCAGGATACAAAGAAAGAATAGCAGAATTAATGCAAAATCATCCAGATTGGAACTTTGAATTATTATATACAGGATTGACATTTGATGAAGTTATAGCAGGAGAACGTGCAGTACATGCTAGAAATTTAGTACCACAAGATTATAATGGAGAATGGATTTGTTCAGTATGTGGTACAAAATTATATGATAGTGGTTGGTATTGTGCTTCAGATAAAGCAGTGGCATATTACATGGACCCAAGAAATTTCCTAAATGAATCAGGAGTATTTCAATTCCAAGATGTAAATGATTACACAAATGGAGTTTGTACTTTACAAGGTATACAATCACAAGTAAATGGAACATTCTTAGAAAATTATGCAAGTGATATCGATTCAGCATGTAGAAGTCAAAATGTAAATTCATATTATATAGTTACGAGAATCATCCAAGAACAAGGAAGACAAGGAACTCAAATTGGAAAAGGAATGGATGGTGGAGACGGAAAAACTTATTACAATCCATTCAATATAGGTGCTAGTGGAAATGGTAGTGACCAAATATATGCAAATGCTTTAGCAACAGCTAAATCATATGGATGGGATACAATGGAAAAAGCAATTGCTGGTGGAATAACGTTTTGTAAAGATAATTGGTTAGAAAACTGTCAAAATACTTTATATCAAAATAAATTTGATATAGATTCAAGAAATGGAACTAATTTATATGAACATCAATATATGCAAAACTTAATGGCTGCATATAGTGAAGCGTCAATAATGAGAAGTATGTATGCTAGTACAAATAAGATAAATTCAGGATTTACTTTTATAATACCATTATATGAAAATATGAGTGCAACATTATCACAAATCCCATCAAATAGTACAAACATTTCTCCAATGAATGTACAAGCTGTTAATGATAGTGTGGAAATAAAACAAAGTGCGGATGTAAATTCTACAACATTAAGAACAGTAAATTCAAGTGCAGAATTATTATCAGTACAAAGAATTAATAATTGGCATCAAGTAATTACAACAGATGGATTAATTGGATATGTACAAAATGATTATTTAAGACAAGTTGATGATAAATTAAATTGCAATTACTCTGCTAGAGTTACAACAGCAGATGGAAGTGGATGTTGGACAAGAATTGGACCAAGTTTAGATTTAAGTAGGTTGAGTTTATTATCAGAAGGAACAACAGTACAAGTTTTGAATGAAGGAACTTATAAGGGTATATCTGGTTTTGATTGGTGTAGAGTTCAGTTACCAGACGGAAGGCAAGGTTTTATGCCAAGTAAGTATCTTACTAGAAATTAAAAAGGGAGATTGTTGAAAAATAATTACAATTTTGGCTGCGTCAAATTTCATTTAAAACGCGGTTACATATAAACATATGCGCCCTTGCCTTTTAAATTAAATTTTCCTTGCCAAAATTTAATTCTTTTCCAACTAATTAATTTTCAATTTGGAAAAATTGATTGAATAAAAAGGAGATGTATTGATTGAAAAAGTTAGTAAAGAATTTAATTGTAGTATTAGTAATTACATTATTATGCTTCTCAGGTAATATGTCTTTAGCTTTAAATAGTATAAATTCGAGTGATAAAATAGATAATTATCAAGAAGAAATTAGCAATACGGAAAATAATACTGCAAATAAAGAAGATGAAAATACCACTAATGATTCAATAACAGAAAACAAATTAGAAAATAACACAGTAGAAGAAAATAATAATGTAGAAGAGGATAAAGTTGTTGAATTAAAGTCAAGTGTGCAAACTTTAGCTTCTTCAAAAACATTAGATGAAGGAATATATGTAATTAAATCAGCAATAAACAACGATTATGTATTAGATGTTGCTAATGGTTCGAAAATAAGTGGAGCAAATGTACAATTATATAGAAATTCAGAAAATGAAAACCAAAGATTTAAAGTAGAATATTTAGATAATGGATATTATATTATAACAGCAGTACATTCTAATATGGTATTAGATGTAGCAAATGCAGGAAAAACAGCAGGAACTAATGTATGGCAATGTTATAGAAATGAAATGGATGCACAACAATGGACAATAAAAGATGCAGGAGATGGATATTATTATCTTATTTCAAAGTGTAACGGATTATATTTAGATGCAGCAAATGGTGTTGCAACAAACGGAACAAATATAGCAGTATGCTATGGAAATAATTCAAATGCACAAAAATTTAAATTTGAAAAATATGTTGAGCCAGTATATGAACACACATTAGAAGATGGAACATATGTAATAAAATCAGCAATTAATAATAATTATGTATTAGATGTAGCTAATGGCTCAAATATAAGTGGAGCAAATGTGCAATTATATGAAAACATATTAATAGATAGTCAAAGATTCGAAGTAAAGCATATCGGAAATGGATATTATACAATAACAGCAGTACATTCTGGAAAAGTATTAGATGTTGCTAATGGTGGAACGACAGCAGGAACTAATGTATGGCAATGTACAAAAAACAATTCAAATGCACAACAATGGATATTGCAAGAAGCAGGAGATGGATATTATTATGTGATATCAAAATGTAATGGATTATATTTAGATGCAGCAAATGGTGTAGCTGCAAATGGGACAAATATAGCAGTATGCTATGGAAATAAATCAAATGCACAAAAATTCAAATTTGAAAAATATGATGAAAATACACCTGTTGAGCCAATATTAGAAGATGGAACATATGTAATAAAATCAGGAATAAATAATAATTATGTATTAGATGTTGCTAATGGTTCAAAAGTAAGTGGAGCAAATGTAGCTTTATATGAATATGCAGGAGGAACAAATCAAAGATTTAATGTTAGATACTTAGACGATGGATATTATGAAATAACAGCAGTACATTCAGGAATGGCATTAGATGTAGCAAATGCAGGAAAAACAGCAGGAACTAATGTATGGCAATGTTATAAAAATGAACAAGATGCTCAAAAATGGTTATTAAAATATGTTGGAAATGGATATTATAATATAATTTCAAAATGTAATGGATTATATTTGGATGCAGCAAATGGAGTAGCAGCAAATGGAACAAATATAGCAGTATGTTATGGTAACAATTCAAATGCACAAAAATTTACATTTATGAAATATGACCCAACAATAGAAGAAGGAATATATCAAATTGAAAGTGCAATAAATAGTAATTATGTATTAGATGTTTCATTAGGCTCAATGGTAAGTGGAGCAAATGTGCAATTATATCAAAAAGTAACAGCAAATAGACAAAGATTTAATGTACTTTATATGGGAAATGGATATTATGAAATTGTTTCAGTACGTTCAAATCAAGCATTAGATGTAGCAAATGCAGGTACAGCTTCTGGAACTAATGTATGGCAATGCAGTAGAAATGGAGCAGAGGCTCAAAGATGGCTTTTAAAAGATGCAGGAAATGGATATTATAATATAATTTCAAAATGTAATGGATTATATTTAGATGTTGCAAATGGAGTAGCAGCAAATGGAACAAATGTAGCAGTATGCTATGGAAATGGCTCAAATGCTCAAAAATTTAAACTTGTAAAAAGTGATAGAGTTCAAGATATAGATTACTATGAAGGAACTTATGGAACAACAGGATTAAAAGTTGCAAATGGTGGGGGAAGCTATCAAAGATATTATAAATGGGGAAGCGGACCAAATGTATTTTTTGCAACATTTGCAATACATGGCTATGAAGATTTATGGGCAAGAGATGGTGAAGAATTAGTTGAAATAGCAAATAATTTCTATAATGAATTAATAACAAAATCAGATGTAAGTCTTGCAAATAAATGGACAATTTATATATTCCCTGGTGTAAATATGGATGGAATAACAAATGGATGGACAAATAACGGACCAGGAAGAACTACACTTTATAGTGCAGCACCGGGAAACAAAGGAATAGACCTAAATAGATGTTGGCAAATTGGAAGTTCATATCAGAGATATTATGATGATAGAAACTATAATGGTACAGCAGGATTCCAAGCATATGAAGCAGCAAATTTAAGAGACTTTCTATATGCTAATAGAGCAACAAATGGACAAACAGTATTAGTAGATTTACATGGATGGACACAACAATTAATAGGAGATTCACAAATTTGTGGATATTATAGAAAACAGTTCTCTGAAAACAATACTGCTTCAGTAGGAAGTTATGGAACAGGATATTTAATTAATTGGGCAAGAACAAATTTAGGAGCTAATGGAAGAGCAGCTAAAGCAGCATTAATCGAATTACCTAACTATGGAAATAGTGTAAATGGACATCAATCAGTTTTAAATCATAATTTTTCTAATAGATATATAGCAAGTACATTAGACATGTTATATTCTATGTAGAGATTTTATATGTGATTGTAGAAGGGAATGTAATTTAAAATGAAAAAAAAGATAATTATAGGTGTAGCAATAATATTGGTAGTACTAGTTATAATAGTTGCAACAATTTTGATTAATAATAAAGGAAATGATAAGGTTGCGGTTGATAATACCGCAACTGATAATATTATTGAAGAAAATAATAACACTAAAAATAATATCGAAGAAGAAATAAATACAGATGAAGAAAATCAAAAAATTGATGAAATAAAATATAATACTGGTGCAACAGGAGATAGCAATATTTATGAAGTACAAATAGATAGCTATGATGGTAGAGAAGTTGTAGTTGTAAAACCAAGCATAAAATATAAAGTAGCTTTTGCAGGAATGGTAAAAAATGATTTACCACAAATGCAAGAAATAAATCAAATATATGAAGATAATAAACCAGAGAAAAATGGGATATGGGTAGAAAGTAATAGTAGAGATAAAATATTGAGTATGTTCAATAATAGTGGGATTTTTAATAATACATATACAATAGACCAAGATGGATATATGAAAGTGCAAGAAGAAAGCAATCCTAATGAAAATGATACAAAAATAATTAATGCAATAAATTCAGAAAAACAATATATATTATCTGTTTCAAGTATATGCTATATTGTAGATGATTTAACAGGTGAAATACAAAGATATTCATTTGAAAATATGGATAGATATCAAACTTATGAGTATTTTGATAATGGAAATCAATATATTATTTTTCTAACAGAAAATAAGAATAATCAATTGTCAGATAGTGAAATAATAAACAGTTTGATTGGATTATTAGAACAATAGTTACAATTAAAAAAAATAATGAAAGGATTGAGCTATTTATGAAAAAAATAGTAATAAATTGTATAATTATATTTAGTATAATAATAACAGCTATATTTTTAACCACACTTAATTCTTATGCAATAGATAGAGACCCTAATAGTAGCAAAGGATTTGCAGAGTTTGACGATGAAGCAGCAGCACAAGAAACACAAGAATTAATACAAGAACAACAAGAAGAACAGAAAAACCAACAAAATACTACAAATGGAGATAAACCATTAGAAGAAACTTCAAGTGATGTAGAAAATAATGAATTATCAAATACAGATAATCAGGTAGCAAATGAAGTAGAAGAAACTAACAGCACGCAATCAACATCAGTTATAGAAGAAAATGTAAACAGCTTCTCAATTGATGCAGATTTATTGATATTTTTAACAATAATTGCTATTATAATTATAATAATATTTATTACAGTATTAGTACGTAAATCAAAAGGAAAGAAATGAGAGATAAATGGAAGAAAATAAAGTAACATTAAAAGATATTAATTTGAAAAATATAAATTGGAAAACAATAAAAGGACTATATTTAAATTATAAAGAAATTATAAATTATTTAGTATTTGGCGGATTAACCACAATAGTAAATTTTGTTGCATATTGTATATTTGCAAGGGCAATTGGAATAGATGAAGTTCTAAGTAGTGGAATTGCATGGGTTTGTGGAGTTATATTTGCCTATGTAACAAATAAAATATTTGTCTTTGATAGTAAAACAGAAACCAAAAAAGAATTGCTAAAAGAATGTGCATCATTCTTTTTAGCAAGAGTAGTTTCAGGAATAACTTGTGATGTTGGAACTTTTGCTTTAATGGTAAAGGTATTTAATATAAATGATATTTTATCTAAAATTGTAACACAGGTTATGGTTGTTATAGTGAATTATGTGTTTAGTAAGTTTGTTGTATTTAGAAAAAATGGAAAGGTTGAAAAATAATAATGAAAACAGTATCAGTAGTTATACCAATGTATTATGAGGAAGAAGTAGCAAAAGAGTGCTATGAAAAAGTAAGTAATGTATTAAAAAGTTTAGAAGAAAAATATGATTATGAAATCATATTTGTTAATGATGGAAGTAAAGACAAAACATTAGAAATATTAGAAGATATTGCGAAAGATGATAAAAGAGCAAAAATAATATCATTTTCAAGAAACTTTGGACATCAAGCAGCAGTAACAGCAGGTCTAAAAGAAGTTTCAGGAGATGCGATAGTAATCATAGATGCAGACTTGCAAGACCCACCAGAGTTAATACCACAAATGCTTGAATTATGGGAGCAAGGAAATGAAGTAATATATGGAAAAAGAAAAACCAGAAAAGGTGAATCAGCCTTTAAATTATTAACAGCAAAGATGTTTTATAAAACATTAAATGCATTATCAGATGTTGAAATTCCAAAAGATACTGGTGACTTTAGATTAGTTGATAGAAAAGTTGTAGACGTAATAAATTCACTTCCAGAGCATAACAAATTTTTAAGAGGATTATTCAGTTGGGTTGGATTTAAGCAAGAAGCATATGAATATGAAAGACAAGAAAGATATGCAGGAAAAACAAAATATCCATTGAAAAAAATGTTAAAGCTTGCATCAGATGGAATAATTAGTTTTTCAACTAAACCACTAAAATTAGTTGGTGCATTAGGTATAGTTTCTATAATAATTTCAATAATTTTATTGATTTATGCATTAATATCATATATATTTAAACTAAACCAACTTTCAGCAGGCTGGACATCAATAATTGTAGCAGTGACATTTTTTGCAGGTGTTCAATTACTTTCATTGTGGATTATTTCTGAATATATTGGTAGAATATATGATGAATCAAAAGGAAGACCACAATATATAGTTGATAAAAAGATTAATTTTGATGAAGATAAATGATAATAGTATACAGGATTGGAGATAAAAGGATGTACGAAATATTAGAGGATGGAAAAAATAAATCAGAACAAAGAAACTATAGGATATATAAAAATCCTGAGAAAGTTTATGATGAATATTTTTGTCATGGTATAGAGGGTAGAGATGAGTTATTAGAAGGAATAATATTTTTCTCACATAATAGTGAGATTGCAAGAATACAAAAAACAAAGTTTAATAAGATAATTAAAGATAAGACTGAATTAGAAAGAACAATAGAAAGAGCAATAGACATTTACTTGCAATTTTATAGATTTGTTGATTTGAATGATATAGATAAAGTTCCACATTATTATCACTTAGAAAATGAAAGAGACTTGAAAAATAATATTGAAATGCAAATAAGAAATAAACTAAAACAATTAGAAAATTCAAATGATGATTACATGTTTATTTCAAATCAAGAAAGAAGTCAGAATCCTCAAAGATATGATGAAGATGGAAATCAAAGAGATAATAGAATAAGAAGAATAAAAGAAGAAAGAGCAGTTAATGATAAAATCAATAGGGCTATCAAAGATGAAGAAAAATTAAGAAAAAGAGAATTAAATGATTATGAAAAAAGTCAAATAGCAATTAATATAAGAAATGAATATTTGGATACCAAAAAAATAAAAATTGAAGAAAACAGAATTTTATATTCTGAAAGAGAAAGATTAAGATATGCACATTTCCCAGAAGGTGCAAATCCAGACAATGTACAACCATATATAATAAGGCATTGGACAGAAAATGTGTATGACATATTATCATATTTAAACAACTTAGAAAAATTAGATAAAATGAAATATTATAGAATTTGGCTACATACAAGAATTGCAAGATTAAAAAATAGAGGACATATAGATGATACAGTAAGAAAGGAAATAGAATTATTGACTGAACAAGGTGAAAAGATAAAAGAATTAAAGAAAAGAAAAGAAGA
>CAWVDV010000107.1:0-24534 GCA_963928115.1 Bacillota bacterium
ATTATGAGAATATTGGTAGAAAAGCTATAAAAGAAGGAAAGCTTGCAGCAGTAACAATGGCTGGTGGACAAGGGACAAGATTAGGACATAATGGACCTAAAGGAACTTTTGATATAGGATTAGATTCTCATAAATCATTATTTGAATTATTGGCAGATAATTTAAAAGAAGAAGGGAAAAAGTATGATGTTACTATCCCTTGGTTTATTATGACAAGTAGGGAAAATAATAAAGCAACAGTTGAATTTTTTGAAAAACATAAATTTTTTGGATATCAAAAAGATAAAAATATTTTCTTCTTTATACAAGGAGAACTTCCAATGGTTGATACAGAAGGAAAGATATTAATTGGAGAAGATGGATTAATAAAAGAAGCAGCAGATGGTCATGGTGGAATTTATGAATCTTTAGTTAAAAATGGTATGACTGAAAAAATGAGACAAATGGGAGTTGAATGGGTATTTATCGGAGGAGTAGATAATTGCCTTGTAAAAATGGTTGACCCTGTTTTAATGGGAATTGCAATAGATAAAGGAGTAACTGTTGCATGTAAATCAGTTGTAAAAGCAAATCCACATGAAAAAGTTGGAGTATTTTGTAAAAGAAATGGTAGACCAAATGTTATAGAATATTCAGAAATAACTGAAGAAATGGCAGAAGCAACAGATGAAAATGGTGAATTGTTATATGGGGAATCTCATATTCTTTGTAATTTATTTAGTGTAAGTGCAATAGAAAGAATGGGAGCAAATCCTTTACCATATCATGTTGCATATAAAAAAGCTACATATATGGACAAAGATGGAAACATAGTTGTTCCAGACTCCCCAAATGCATATAAATTTGAAGCATTTTTATTTGATGCTTTTGGAAGTGTTGACGATATGGCAGTTTTAAGAGTTAAGAGAGAAGAAGAATTTGCACCTGTTAAGAATGCTGATTCTGCTGGTGTAGATTGCCCTAGAACTGCAAGAAAATTATATAAGGCATTTTACAATTTGGATTAGTTGGGGGGATGTGCCAAATCGTTTCAAAATGATATCAAAAAGACCAATTAAGGCTAACTAAGTTAACCTTGAAGGTCTTTTTTTGGATTAATAAAATTTAAATTGCATATAATATATATAATTAATTTTAATTTTTTATTACGAAAAAGTTCCGTAAACGGAAAAAATTCGTAATGAAAAATTGACTAAATATATAATTTTATGATATAATTATTACGAAAAAGTTCCGTAGACGGAAAAATTTCGTAATGGGAGGATACCAATATGGAAATAAAAAGGGATTATTATTTAAATGAACTTATAGATAGAATGGATAATCAACTTATAAAAATTGTGACAGGAATTAGAAGATGCGGAAAATCTTACCTATTAAATGTAATATTCAAAAATTACCTTATAGAACAAGGAATAGATGAAGAACATATAATACAATTAAGTTTGGATGAAAATAAAAACAAAAAATATTTAGACGCAGATGTATTAGATGAATATATAAGAAGTCTGATAAAAGATAACGGTAAATATTATTTATTGTTAGATGAAATTCAAGAAGTAAAAGATTTCGAATCAGTTTTGATAGGTTTTATGCATATAAATAATGTGGAAATATATGTAACAGGAAGTAATTCTAAATTTTTATCATCAGACATTGTAACAGAATTTAGAGGTAGAGGAGATGAAATAAGAGTATATCCGTTATCTTTTGCAGAATTTTATTCTGTATATAAGGGATCTGAAGAAATTGCATTGAGTGAGTATTATACCTATGGTGGATTACCTTTAACAGTACTAGCAAAAACAGATAATGCTAAAATTAATTATTTAAGAGCACAAAAAGACAATGTATATATTAATGACATTGTTGAAAGAAATAAAATTCAAAATAAAGAAGAATTAGAGATGTTAGTTCAGATAATAGCATCCGATATAGGTTGTCTTACAAATCCTTTAAAGTTATCGAATAATTTTAAGGAAAGAGATAAACAATCTACAATGACAGATAAAACAATATATAATTATTTAGGATATTTGCAAAATGCTTTTATGATAGAAAAGGCAAGAAGATTCGATGTAAGAGGAAAAAGATTTATCGAAACACCTCAAAAATATTATTTTACAGATATGGGAATTAGAAATTCATTTTTGGATTTTAGGCAAAGTGAAGAAATATCACATACAATGGAAAATGTTATTTATATCGAATTAAAAAAACGTGGATATAATGTTGACGTTGGTTCAGTTGAAATACGTGAGGGGGATGCTAAAAAACAGTTAGAAATTGATTTTGTAGCTAATAAGGGGAATAATAAAATTTATATTCAATCGGCTCTCGAGATGAAAACAGCAGAAAAAGTAAAGCAAGAGCAGAAGTCTTTGTTAAACGTAAATGATTTCTTTAAGAAGATAATAATAGTTGGTGATAATATTAAAAGATCTCGTTATGATAATGGAATTATTTTGATGAGCATATATGATTTTCTTTTAGATGCTAATAGTTTGGAGTATTAGTGAGAAAGTTATAAAAATACTTTTTTAATTAAAAAAATTGTGGTAATATATAAAAGTAAATAAAAAATCTTGATTTGAAACAGGAGAATGGAGGAAATATGAATTATTTAGATGAATATAAAAGATGGTGTGAAAGTCCAGAATTTGATGAAGAAACAAAAAAAGAATTATTGGAAATAAAGGGAAATGAGGCGGAAATAGAAGATAGGTTTTATAAAGAACTTGAATTTGGAACAGCAGGATTAAGAGGAATAATTGGTGCTGGAACAAATAGAATGAATAAATATACAGTAGGAAAAGCAACACAAGGATTGGCAAATTATATTTTAGAGCAAGGAACTCAAAATAAAGGAGTTGCTATTAGTTATGATTCTAGAATAATGTCAAAAGAATTTGCATTACAAACAGCATTAATTTTTTGTGCAAATGGAATAAAAGCATATTTGTTTGAAAACTTAAGACCAGTGCCTGAGTTATCTTTTGCAGTTAGAGAATTAAAATGTACAGCAGGGGTAATGATTACAGCAAGTCATAATCCACCTAAATATAATGGATACAAAGTATATTGGGAGGATGGTTCACAAATAGTTAGTCCAAGAGATACAGAGATTATTAATAAAGTAAGAAATGTAAAGGATTTTAAAGAGATAAAATCAATTAATAAAGAAGATGCTATAAGTAAGGGACTATTAAATATTGTTGGAACTGAAATGGATGAAAAATATATAAAAATATTAAAAGAACATATACTAAATCCTGAAATTATGAAAGAACAAGGTAAAAAGTTGAAAGTTGTATATACTCCATTACATGGGACAGGAAATACTATAGCTGAAAAATTGTTAAATGAATTAGGAATGGAAAATGTGTATGTAGTGCCTGAACAAAAAGAACCAGATGGAAAATTTCCAACAGTAGATTATCCTAATCCAGAAGACCCAAAAGCATTTAAACTAGCTTTAGAATTGGCAAAAAAAGTGGATGCTGATGTGGTATTAGCAACTGACCCGGATGCCGATAGACTAGGTATTTATGCAAAAGATTCTAAAACAGGTGAATATATGAACTATACAGGAAACATGTCAGCTTTATTGATTGCAGAGTATAGAATTTCACAAATGAAAGAAAAAGGAATATTGCCATCTAATGGAATGTTTATAACAACAATAGTATCTTCAGAGCTTGCAAAAGCAATAGCGAAATATTATGGTTTAGAGTGTATAGAAGTTTTGACAGGATTTAAAAATATTGGTGCAGTAATGAGAAAAGCAGAAGAAAATCAAGATAAAAAATATGTATTTGGATTTGAAGAAAGCTATGGATGTTTAATTGGAGATTATGCAAGAGATAAAGATGGAATTGCAGCAGTAATGGCTTTATGTGAGGCAGCATGTTATTATGCTTCAAAAGGTAAGACTTTATGGGATGCAATGATTGATATTTATGAAAAATATGGTTATTACAAAGAAGCACAAGTTTCAATTGTTAGAGAAGGTGTACAAGGTGCTCAAGAAATAAAAGATATGATGACTAAAATGAGAGAAACTGATATAGAGAGTATTGGAAAATATAAGGTTTTGGTATTTAAAGATGTTGAAAAAGATGTTGTTAAAGATATGAAAACAGGAGAAATATCAAAAACTGGATTGCCAAAATCAAATGTTTTGTATTATGAATTAGAAGATAACAGTTGGTGTTGTATTAGACCTTCTGGAACTGAGCCTAAAATTAAATTATATATGGGAATAAAGGGAAATACAGAAAAAGAAGCGGAAGAAAAATTAGCAGAGTTAAAAGAAGCTATGTTAGAAATTGTGGAAAAATAAAAAATTTAAAATGCAAGAAGCTTAATATAACTAGGTTTCTTGCATTTTTATAATATTAAAGTTATTTTAATTTATTTTCCAATCAGGTAAATTTCTCTGAATAGCACCAAATAAATTAGCACGTAACATAGGAATACTTTTAGTCAAAGAAAAAATTAATTGTTTCATATCTTCTCTTTTTGATGTTCCATCCATTGGGCATACTTTTTTCATTACTTCTATATTGTTTTTACGTACAAAGCTTCGTATAGTTTTTTCTGGAGTATATACTAAAGGTCTAATCAAAGTTATTTTGGTACGGTCCATATAGCTAACAGGGGAAAATGTACCAATATTTCCAGTATATAATAAATTTAATAAAAAAGTTTCTAGAACATCATCTTGATTATGACCTAATGCAATTTTATTACAACCTTCTCTTATTGCAATTGAATTTATTACACCTCTACGTAAATTTGCACATAATGAACATGGATTTTTTTCTTTTCTGATATCAAAAACTATTGCTTTGGCATTACTTTCTCCAATAAATAGTGGTACATCTAAATTATTGCATATGTTTTCTAGTAGTTTTGTATCAAAAAATTCGAAGCCTGGATTTATGCTGATTGCTATTATTTCAAATTTTTTTGGATAAAATCTTTGTAATGCTTTAAAGGCTGAAAGCATTGTTATTGAGTCTTTTCCGCCTGATAAACATACAGCGATTTTGTCTCCTTCTTCTATCATTTTATATTCTTCTATTGCTTTTCTCATATAACTTAGTATTCTTTGCATTTTTATCACCGCTTATATTATATCAGAGGTTGTCAAGAGTATAAAATTTTATATTGATTTTTTGATGTTAATATATTATAATATTTCTAATATTTTAAATGTGCTTATAGCTCAGCAGGATAGAGCAGTCGCCTCCTAAGCGACCGATGGGGGTTCGAGTCCCTCTGGGCACACCAAATAAATAGAAATAAAAAAATGGAAAGATTGAGTAATTTCAATCTATCCATTTTTTAAAATTTTAGGAAATATATTTCCTATACAGTTAATAAAGCTTTAATGTATCTTCTAAAATATCAACAATTGGTAGCAATGATTCATCATCAGGTCTTATATAAAAGAAAGGATAACCATCTTCTGTTTTATAAACTGTTATTTCTATATTGCCAACTTCTTTGCCTTTAATTTGCATATTTAACCCCCTCTTCTTTGGTATTTGTTTGAAATATTTTACACGCAATTTTTATGGTAGCATAATAAAAATAAAGAGATTATCGAATTTTACAAAAGCATGGAAAACGTTTATGAAAATAATGAAATTTTTATAAGTAAAATACCTATACAATATAAGTTATGTAGTACATATAAATTAATAAAATGTGGACTTTACAAAAATAGCAATTAAAGTGTATAATATAGTATGTTAAGAGAATTGATTTAAAAGATAAGAAAGGTAGAAAATATATTTATATATTTTGTAAAAAATTATGCAAGAACAAGAAAGATTTATGAAAGAAGCTTTAAAAGAGGCAAAAAAAGCATATGACAAATTAGAAGTGCCAGTGGGTTGTGTTATAGTTAAGGATGGAAAAATTATAGCAAGAGCACATAATTTAAAAGAGTCTAAAAAAGATACAACAAAACATGCTGAAATATTAGCAATTCAAAAAGCAAGTAAGAAATTAGATGCCTGGAGACTTTTAGATTGTGATATGTATGTTACATTAGAGCCATGTTCTATGTGTGCTGGAGCTATTGTAAATTCTAGAATTCGAAATTTATACATAGGAACAATGGATAAAAAAACAGGTGCTGCTGGTTCAGTTTTAAACTTATTTGAAGATTTTACATTTAATCATAAGGTAACTGTTCAAAATGGGATTTTGAAAGAACAATGTGAAAAGATTTTAAAAGATTTTTTTAAAGAATTGAGAAAAAGGGATTAGGAGGTCAAAATGTTAGAGAAGTTGAAGTATTTAACACATAGAAAATCATTTCATATAGTAATGATTATAACAATAATTGCAATAATATTTTTTGTAGTTGGAATTCTAATCTTGCGTTATAATGTAGAAGGCGAAAAAAATATGCCTTTTGAATTAACAAAAATTTCAGTTATTAGTTCATCAGATGGAATAAGTAAAGAAACAGTAGACACTAGATGGAATTTTGATTTATATCAATATAATGATATCTATTTATATATTGATAAAAATGATGATTATGATGGTACTGAAGCAATATCATCAGTTTTAATTAATAATATTGTAGTTGAAGGTCAAAACAGTGATAAAGTAAAAATATATAAACCAGATAGTGAAGAGGAACAGCAAATATTTAATAATGAAGAGAGTAATATTGCACAAGAAATTGTATATACAGGTGGAATGGAATCAAATTTGAAAAATTTAGAAATTTCAAATCAAGGTGGACTTATTGTTTTTCGCTGTTCATATGATAATTTAGTAGAATATGCAACAGATGATTTAGAAATTAATAATCAACAGTTGTTATCAAAAGCAGGGATAACAAATGAACAATTGCAAGCAAAATTGACATTTGATTTTACGATAAGTACACAAAGTGGGAAACAATATCAGACTAATATTTCTTTAGATATTCCTATAGGTGATGTTGTAGGACAAGGTACAACTTCTGAAGAAATCACTGATATAAGTGATTTTATATTTAAGAGAATTCAAAATTGATTGTAATTGTTTCAAAAAAATTGGATTTTGACTTGTAAAATACTAAAATTCATTATATAATACAAATGGTTTGAACTTAATCTTTGTATGGAGAGAGTCCAATAAAGACCTATGAATCTTGTCAGGCCCGGAAGGGAGCAGCAATAAGTAGTAATCTTTATGTGGAATCTTTCCATAGAGAGATTGAGTATCAGCCATTTTTTAAAGTTATTTATTGTAGGATGTGGTAATATGGGATACACAGCTCTTTATAGAAAATTTAGACCATTAACATTTGGAGAAATGGTTGGACAAGAAGCAATTACAAGAACATTAAAAAACCAGATAATAGCAAATAGAGTAGGACATGCATATCTTTTTAATGGAGGAAGAGGAACAGGGAAAACTTCAGCTGCTAAAATTTTAGCAAGAGCAGTTAATTGTTTGAATCCGAAAGATGGAGAACCTTGCAATGAATGTGAGATATGTAAAGAGGCTTTGACAGGTGCATTAACAGATATTGTGGAAATGGATGCTGCATCAAACAATAGTGTTGAAGATATTAGAAGTATTAGAGAAGAGGTTAATTTTTTACCAACAAAAGCAAGATATAGAGTATATATTATAGATGAGGTGCATATGCTTTCAACAGGAGCTTTTAATGCTTTGTTAAAAACATTAGAAGAGCCACCAGAACATGTTAAATTTATACTAGCAACAACAGAACCTCAAAAATTACCGGCAACAATTCTTTCAAGATGTCAAAGATTTGATTTTAAAAGAATATCAAATGAAGATATAATAAAACGTTTAAAAATAGTATGTGAAGAAAGTAAAATAGAAATAACACGGTGAGGCTTTAAATATAATTGCTATTCTTTCAGAAGGAGCAATGAGAGATGCACTTTCTATTTTAGAAAGATGTGTTCAAGATGGAGATAATAAGATTGATGAAAATAAAATAAGAGATTTGGTAGGAATACCAAGTACAGCTTTAGTGCATGATGTTATTGATTCAGTCTTTTCATATGATATTGATAAAACATTAGAAGCGGTAGATGTTATTTTAAATGAAGGAAAAGATATAGTAAATTTATTGTGGGAAATGATTAAATATTGTAAGGATGTTCTTGTTTATAAAACAGCCGGAAAATTGGAAATGTATAATGAAGAAGAGAAAAACCAAATAAAAAGTATTGCGGACAAGACAAGCAAAGAACAACTTATTAATATAATATATGAATTGTCAGAAATGGAAAATGATATTAAAAGGACAACTCAAAAAACTATAATGTTTCAGGCAGGTATGATAAAATTGTGCCAACCTAGAACTATAAGTGAAAATAATGTTCAAAGTAGTGGAATACAAAATGGTCAAAATTTTAATTCAAATCTTGAAGCGAGAGTTGCTAAAATTGAAAATTATTTGAGAAATAATAAAAATGTAGGCCAAGTAGTAGTAAATCAAGGGAATTTGCAAGAGAGTAATTCTGCAAAGCAACCAGATGTTACAAATAATTCAAGCAATAGCATAAAGCAAACAAAAACAAAATTAAGTTCTAATAATACTACAACTACAATGAATTTTTCTAAGAATTCAGAAGAATATTGGCCACAAATATTAAATGATTTAAAGCAAAGAGGAAAAAGAGTTCTATATACTAACTTAATGGGAACAAGGGCAAAAGAAATAAATGATATGACAGTTGGAATAGAATTTCCAAATGGTATGACATCATTTGGAAAGTTAGTTTTAGATAAGCAAGAAAATATGAGAGAAATCTCAAACCTAGTTTCAATGGCGTGTGGTAAAGAAATGCAAATAAAATATATTGTACCAGAACAGAATACACACAAAGTAACAAGAGAAGAAAATTTACAAAATCTCGCAAATGAGTCAGATATACCATTTAATATAATAGATTAAAAAATAAAGAGAGAAGAAAGGAGAATTTAGAATGGGTAAAAGAGGAGGTTTCCCAGGAGGAATGGGAGGATTCGGAGGAATGAATCTAAATAATTTAATGAAAGAAGCTAAAAAAATGCAAGCAGATATGGAAAAATCACAAGCAGAATTAGCTACAAAAGAATTTGATGCAACAGCAGGTGGAGGAGCAATAAGTGTAAAAGTATCAGGAGAAAAAGTTATAAAAGAAATAAAAATAAAACCAGAAGTAGTTGACCCAGATGATGTAGAAATGTTAGAGGATTTAATTTTAACATGTGTTAATGAGGCTTTAAGAAAAGTAGATTCAGCACAAGCAGATCAATTTGGAAAATATAACATACCTGGATTAGGGGGATTTTAATGTCACTTTATTCACCATCAATTGAGAAATTAATAGAAAGTTTTGAGCGTTTGCCAAGTATTGGTCATAAGACAGCTGCAAGACTTGCTTTTTATATATTAAATTGTTCAGAAGAAGAAACAAATGAATTTGTTTCTTCTATTATCAATGCAAAGAAAAATTTAAAATATTGTAGTAAGTGTTTTAATATTTCTGATACAGACCCATGTGAGATTTGTGCAAATCCTAAAAGGGATACTAGTGTAATATGTGTTGTGGAAGATGTTAGAGATATTATTGCGATGGAAAAAACACATGAATTCAGAGGTGTATATCATGTTTTACATGGTTCGATTTCTCCTATGAATGGAGTTGGACCAGATGATATAAAAATAAAGGAATTGTTATCAAGACTTATGGATGGACAAGTAAAAGAGGTTATTTTAGCAACAAATCCAAGAGTTGAAGGTGAAGCAACTGCTATGTATTTGTCTAAATTGATTAAACCTTTAGGTATTAAGGTTACTAGAATAGCTCATGGTATTCCTGTTGGTGGCGATTTAGAGTATACTGATGAAATTACTTTAACTAAGGCCTTAGAAGGTAGAAGAGAATTGTAAAATTCTCAAGAGAATGATAGGTAAACTATTGAAAAATGTATTATTATATGATAAAATGTTTTACATAACAAATAAACCCTAATTCATAGGAGGGAAGTTATGATTAATAAGGTGATACGGAAAATAGACAAACAGGGGAGATTGCAGTTACCAATTGATTTGGCAAAATTTTCAAATCTTAATGAAGAAAAAAATCTTGCAATATGTTCGATGGGAAAATCATTGATAAAATTGAAGAAATTAGACGAATTAAGAAATCATAAAGTTATTGCTATTATTAAAATCGATGAGAAAAATAGGATTGTAATTCCACCTGAAATTCGTGAAGAAACCAAAATTTTTGAGATTTTTGTATTTAAAGGAGACCTTATACTAAAAGAAGCACCCAAATAGGTGCTCTTTTAGTTTAGAAGAATTTCACAAATATCTTTTGTAGAATTAGTTTTAGCAAGAAGTTTTGTATTTTTTTTCATTGTTTCTAACTTATTAGAATTTGAAAACAAATCATTTAATAAAGAAGAAACATCAGTATCTTTTTTAATCCAAATACCAATACCTTTATTTTCAAGAAATTCAGCATTTTCTTCTTCTTGTCCAGGAATCGGATTAATAATAATCATTGGTAAATGAGAGGCCAAACTTTCAGTAGTAGTCATTCCACCAGGTTTTGTAACAACTAAAGTTGAAACAGACATAAGTTCAGGAACTTTATCTGTAAAAGGCAAGACTATGACTCTATCTTTTGCATTATATTTTTCTACTATATTTTCAAAAGCAAGTTTCATTTTTTCATTTTTTCCAGCGATACCGATTATCTGTAAATCATGATTAAAAGAAACAAAACTATCAAAAATTTCAACTGTTTTACTTTTTCCAAGTCCAAATTCACCACCGCCAAAAAATAAAATAGTCTTTTTATTTTCAGACAAAGAAAAGTCTTTTAATATTTTATTTTTATCATGTTTTTCTAAAAATTTTTTTGATAAAGGAATTCCAGTTGCAAAAATATGTTGCTCAGGAATATTTTTACTAATTAAATATTGTTTCATTTTATCATGAGCGACGAAATAATAATCAGTAAAATCACTTCCAACTAACCATTGGTCATGTGGAGCGAAATCAGTCATAATTGTTGCAATTTTTGCATGTATTTTCCCCTTTCTTTTTAGATAACTACACATTTGGCTTCCAAAAGGATGTGTAGAGATAATTAAATCAGGTTGTTTTTCACGTAGTAATTTTAATAATTTAATAGCAAGTATTTTATTTGACCTAGAAGATAGATGTGCCAAAGGACCTTTTTGAGAATCATTATAAATTCGTCCCCAAACCCAAGGCATTTTTTTTGCAGCTTCTCTATATGCAGCTGTTGTAATCTTTTCGATAGTTTTATTGACATATTTCATACAATCTATCATTTCTATATCATATTTGTTGTAATTATTAGTAATATATTCATAAATTGATTTTGCAGCATTTAGATGTCCTCCTCCATATGAAGCATAAAAAATTAGAATTTTTTTCATATCAATATTCCCCTCAAATTTTATAATAAATATTTTTCAATATTCTAACATAAAACAGATAAAAATTCAAAAAATGGAATATTTTTTTTCGAAGTGTACAAAATAATAAAGAAATGTTTGGAAAGAAAGGAATTTTAAAGTGAAAAGTTTTTTTAAAGTAATCATGGTTTTTGTATTTTTAATGATGTTATTATTTTTCATTTTTTTTATAGATGAAGGAATTGTCAAAGAAGATGTTAGTTATGCGACAAGTAGTAGCAGTGCATCTGATTTACAACTAATGGCAAGAGCAATAAATGGAGAAGCAAGAGGAGAGCCATATGAAGGACAAGTTGCAGTTGGAGCTGTTATATTAAATCGTGTTAAAAGCTCACAATTCCCAAATACAATAGCAGGAGTTATATATCAAAGTGGAGCTTTTACAGCAGTTGCAGATGGTCAAATAAATACACCTATTGACGAAAATTCTACAGTATATAAAGCAGCACAAGATGCAATGAATGGATGGGACCCAACAGGTGGATGTATTTATTACTTTAATCCGGCTACTGCAACAAATAAATGGATATGGTCAAGGCCAGTAGTTAAAACAATAGGAAAACATAGATTTTGCAAATAAAGGGATTGAGGGAGGTTAAGAGATGAATAAATTAGTGGAATGGAAAAATCGATTAAAAAAAGGGCATATGTTTAGTGTTATCATGGTATTATTAGTGATTGTTGCAATATTAGGATTTTTGCTTTACCGTAAGCAAAGAGAATATAGGCAAGCATCTGAAAATTCATATAATATGGCTTTTTATGAATTAGTGGATTATGTGCAAAATGTTGAAACATATCTTGCTAAATCTTTAATATCTTCAACACCTGAGCATGGAGCTGAAACTTTAACAAATCTTTGGAGAGAAGCGAATCTTGCACAAAGCTATTTGGCAAGACTTCCAATAGAAAGCCAAGAATTGCAAAATACAGAAAAGTTTTTAAATCAGGTCAGTGATTATAGCTATTCTTTATCTCGAAAAAATATATATGATGAGGCTTTGACTCAAGAGGATTTAGATAATTTGCAGGAATTACATGGATATAGTGTAGAATTGGAAAATATGCTAAATCAGTTATCAGAGGACTTAAATCAAGGCAGATTTAAATGGGATGAATTAACTGAAAAAGGAACAGTTGCTTTTGCACAACAAGTTGATAATATTTCTCAAGAAAGTTTTAGTAATTTAGAAGAGAATTTTCATGAATATTCTGGATTAATTTATGATGGTGCTTTTTCTGAACATTTGACTAGTGCAGAACCTAAAGGACTTACAGGAGAAAATATATCAGAAGAAGATGCAAAACAAAAGGCTATTGAATTTGTTGGACAAGATAAATGCAAAGAAGTAACAAATTTAGGATTATCTGAAAATGCCACTATTCCAGTTTATGATTTTTCAATAACAAATCAGGAAGATAATACAATTAATATATCTGTTTCTCAAAAAGGTGGACATATAGTTAATATGAATACTAATAGAGATGTTTCAGCTGAAATTATTTCACAAGAGGAAGCTAATAATATTGGAAAAGAATTTTTATCTTCAAGAGGTTTTGAAAATATGAAAGAAACATATTATTTGAAACAAGAAGGGATAGTTACTATTAATTATGCAGCTAACCAAGATGATGTTATTCTTTATCCAGATTTAATAAAAGTAAAAGTTGCTTTGGATAATGGTGAAATTTTAGGAGTAGAAACAACAGGATATTTAAATAATCATACTATTAGAACTTTGGCTGAACCTAAAATTACAATTGAAGAGGCAAAGTCTAGTTTAAATCAAGATTTGCAGATTGAAAGTGAAGGACTTGCAATGATTCCTACTGAATGGAAAACAGAAATACTTTGTTACGAATTTAAAGGAAAAGTGGATGATAGAGAATTTTTAGTTTATATTAATGTTGAAAATGGTAGAGAAGAAGATATATTGATTATTACAGATACTCCTAATGGAACTTTAGCCATGTAAAAGAAAAAGAACCACCTCGCGGAGCGAGATTGGTTCTTAATGTCTTTTGTAAGTGTCTTTAGATAATAATACTTTTTTTATAACTTTTCCATTTCTTTTTAAAATCTTATATGCTTCTGAATAAGTTGCTGTTGAAGTTTGACCTGTTATATATGATGAAATTTGCACATCATAGTCATCATCTTGTTTTAAACCAAAAATTCTAACTGAAGCAACTCCACCAGAGACTGAACACATAATTTTTATTGGATATTTTCTATTATTTTTAAATTGAAAATCAGTTGAGCCATATACAACTGTTGCATCTCTACTTGCAGTAACATATGAAGGAACAAATTGGTGATTACTTCTGGTTACTATATCTAGATTAGCATAAATTACAGCATTATATAGTGTAGAACTAATTTGACAAATTCCACCACCAAGACCATCTACAACTTGACCATTAACATATATAGGTGCTTCCTTATATCCGGCTGCAATTGTTCTTTGCCCTACAACTCTGTTATATGAGAAAGTTTCACCAGGCATTAAAACAGTTCCATTAACTTTATTTGCTGCTAATCTTAAATTTGTAGTTCTATCAGTATCTCTAGTGTTATAATTTGTTGAGAAACTAGCTAATTGGTCTGGGAAAGCTTCTGTTCCAATCATACTTGTAGTTACACTAGGATATAAAGTTTTTAAAGGAATTGTATATTCTTCTTTAACTTCAGACGCAATTAGATTTTTGGCTTCTTCAACAGAAATTTTAAAATCTAATCCATTTTCAGAAGGATAAACAGTAAATGGATTTGTTGTGTAATATGCATCTACTGGTTCTTTGTATATTTCATTATGTATTTTTTCAATATCAATTGCTGCAGGTTGTTCTTCTTTAACAACTAATTCAATAGGTGTATCAATGCAAGAAAAATTTGATATAGAATTTTTAATGGCTTCAATTGTTGGCTCAATATCAATTACATATCCTGCTTTACCAGATGTTATGATTAAATTGTTGTCTTCTTGATAATAACTACTTTGCATTACTGCATCTGGAAGTTGAGTAGATATTTCTTGCAAGTTTTGTGTTAATTGTTCAGTATTTACACTAGTTGTTAGAGGTATATTTACATTATTAAATAAAGTTTTTAATACCTGATAATCATTTTGAAATGGATTTCCTTCTCTACCAATTTTGAAGGCATTTTCAGCAGCAGTTTTAGTGTCAATGCTTGCTTCTATTTGTGATAAAGAAATAGTTGTTTCAAAATCGCCGTGTTTAACAGTTATTTCTTCAGGTAGTTTTTGTGAAATGTAATTATCTAATTGATATTTTGCATCTGATTTACTTAGTCCAGAAACATCTAACCCCTGAATTTGAATGCCTGATACAATATTAGTGTTAAACATATTAAAAATTGTAAAAATTACAAAAGCAAGTAAAATGATGGTAACAATTGAAATTAATACAATTTTTAAGATATGTAAAGCCTTGTTAGTTTTTTCACTTTTTTCTTTTTTTGGCTTTTTGACTTTTTCAAATTTTGTATCAGAATTATTTGAAGAAACTTCATCTATATCTTCTATTTGATTGTTTTCTTCGATTTTTTCATTGGTTATAGTTTTTTCTTCTGAATTTTCTAATGTATCTTCTGTTATTGAATTTTCTTTAATTTGATTTTCGATAATTTCTTTATTTTCAGATGTTTCAGAATCTAATTCTTTGTCTAATAATTGATTTTTTTTGCTCATATTTTTTCTCCTTGAATAATTTCAAATTTATTATATCATATTTTTACAGAAAATGTGTAAAAAGTAATAAAAATGTCAAAATAAAATGAAAAAAATTGTTTATACTAATATTAGAAAAACTTTAAAAGTTTTATCTAAGGAAACTCTAATACAAAATTGTTTTGTAATTGAGAAATTATAATTTAGTAGGAGGATGTTATTATGTCTAGAAATAGAAAATTAATATCTGAAAATTTAAGAGAAGAAATAGCAAAAGAACTTGGTGTTTATGAGCAAGTAAAACAAGATGGAGGTAGTTGGGCTTCAGTTTCTTCAAAAGATTGTGGTAATATTGTTAGTAAGGCAATAGAGATAGCAAATAGAAGTGTACAAAAGTAGTTTATAATATTATATAGTTGAAAATTTGCTTTTTAGGACAAATGAAAATATTATCATAATATTTAAAGGCATATAATCTATATTAGACTATATGCCTTTTTTTCAGTAATCTATAACTGCTCAATTTCTTGTTTTGATAAATTGGTTATTTCGATTATATCTTCTATTAAAAAACCTTTTTTCTTCATTTTTTTTGCAATTTCTTTGTTTTTTTGTTCAAGCCCTTCTGCACGTCCTTGTTGAAGTCCATCGTTTTTTCCTTTCCTGTAATTATAAGCTTTCACCTCTAATTCATCTAAAATAGCTTTTTCTCTTAGCTCTGCTAATCTTCTTATTCTTTCATCTTCACTCATAGTATTTAATTTTTCTTTTGCTTTTTTCATACTTTCATTATTTTTCATATAATTTGTCACCTCTTTACTTTCTGGATTATTTAAAAAACTTAACCATTCTATTAGTTTTTTATCTTTTCCGGTAGCTTTATTTTTTCTCATTTTTGGTAACTCGATTATATGTAATTCTAAGTCATCTGTCAAGACTGTTTTTCTGCCTTTTTCTTCAATTATCTTCCATTGAGTGTGAAATTCTAAGTTTTTTAATATGTCTATCTTAAAATTAGCAATTAATACATTTATAGTCCTTTTTAAATCGATATAAGGGAGACCTTTTTGTAGTTCTTTTGAATATTGTTTAGACCAATAATACAATATTCTTTTTATAATGTCTTTATCATCTGATACTTGCATCTCAATATTGCAATATTCATTATTATTAATTTTAGCAAGGACATCCACAATACCCATTTTATCTTTAGGATTTTTTCTTCTCAGTACTATATTTTGATTTAAATCAACCGTATTAATTTGTTCATCAAGTATAGCACTTAATAAATCTTTTGTAATTTCTTCACTTCCAACTTCTCCAAAAAGAATTTGAAAAACAACATCAAGTTTTGGAGAAAGAATAGAATATTTAGTTTTTTTATCTTTAGTAGATTTAATAATTTGATTTTCTTGCATAGGCAAGCCTCCTTTGAAAAAAATTACAGTTAATTTTAGATATATTGAAATTTAAAATCGAAAGTAAAATAAATAGAAAAAATTATAATTAAAAATTAATTAAAAAATTTATTTATATATTTATTAATATTTTTTATATAACATGGAAAACGAGAAGTAATTGCAAGATAATAAAATGATTTAAAATTAAGCAATATATGTCATAGATTAAACTGTTACCATATTTTACCATAAACATTTTCCTAATACAATGAAAAATTATAAATTCACATAGAATTTACAATTCAAATAGAAAAGTATCAAAAAATATAGAAAATTTAGAAATTGAGTTGCTAAATTTTAGAAAAAGGCATATAATCTAGCAAGTTATTTAAAAGAAAAGAGATGAAAGATTATGAAAAAGAAAAAATTGGGTGTAATATTTGGAGGTATGTCAACAGAAAATGAGGTTTCTGTTGTATCTGCAAATTCAATATTAAATAATTTAGACAAGGAAAAATATGAAATTTATCCAATATATATCGGAAAAGATGGAATTTGGTATGAATTTGATAAAGCAGAAAATGAGATACAATTAGGTCAACAGATAGAACATGGCAAAGAAATTGAAAATGTAATGAAATATTTAAAAGGTCTAGATGTAATTTTTCCAGTATTACACGGATTGTATGGAGAAGATGGAACAATTCAAGGTTTATTTGAACTTCTAAAGATACCATATGTCCGGATGCAAAGTTTTAGCGTCTAGTGTAGGAATGGATAAAGTATATACAAAAATTATTTTTGAAAAAGTAGGATTAAAACAAGCAAAATATGCATATATAAGAAAATATCAAGATAAATACATAAATATAGATTCTGAATTTAATGAAAATATAATGACATTAGATGAAACGACAAAAAGTATTGAAAAAAATTTAAAATATCCTTTATTTATAAAGCCTTCAAATTCAGGTTCTAGTGTAGGAATAAATAAAGCCACAAATATTGAAGAGTTAAAAGAATATATTGAATATGCATCAAAATTTGATGAGAAGATTTTAATAGAACAAGGAATTGTAGGAAAAGAAGTTGAATGTGCGGTTTTAGGAAATGAAGAAGTAATAGCATCATGTGTTGGAGAAATAAAAGCAGCTGATGAATTTTATAGTTATGATGCTAAATATAAGAATGAAGAATCAAAAACATGTATTCCTGCAGACATTCCAGAAAACGTTTCAGAAGAAATAAGAAAACAAGCAATAAAAGCATTTAAAGCAATTGATGGTAAAGGATTATCAAGAGTAGACTTTTTTGTAGAAGAAGGAACAAATCAAATTTATATAAATGAAATAAATACTTTGCCAGGTTTTACTAATATTAGTATGTATCCAAAATTGTTTGAAGCAAGAGGAATATCATATAGAGAGCTTTTAGATAAGTTGATTATATTGGCGTGAAATGGGGACGGCCTCAATTTGCACTAGAAAGTGCAAGAGGGACAGGTGTAATAAAAATCGAAAAAATCCATACAAAACTATGGATTTTTTTTCGATTTATGGTATAATGTAAATACCTAATTTTTGGGAGGATGTTAAAAATGGTTTATAAAAATTATTACAAGATATTAGACTTAGAAACAAACCATGTTTCTATTGAAGAAATAAAAAATGCATATAGGCAAGCTGCAAAAAAATATCATCCAGATTTGAATGTGGGTGACAAATTAGCAGAGGAAAGAATAAAAGATATAAATGAAGCATATAAAACATTATCAGTGCCAGCATCTAAAAGAAAATATGACCGTATATGGAATTCAAAATTTGCAAAAGGACAAAAGGCCTTTTCTGGAAAAGGAAAAAAAGGTGCGATTTTGAATATGTTTATAGGAGACTTAAAAAGTAATAATACTGATGTAGATAAAAAAACAAAAGGACAACCTATAAAAGGAGAAAATATTGAAACTGAGATAAACACAACAATTGAAGAAGCATTTTATGGAACTGATAAAAAAATATCATTGAGAACAAATGAAGGAAAAATAAAAACCATTTCTGTAAAAATTCCAGAAGGAATATTAAATGGAGAGAAAGTGCGTTTAATAGGACAAGGAAAACAAGGTGAAAATGGTGGGAAAAACGGAGACTTATATCTTAAAATAAACATTGAAAATGATTCTAGATTTAAATTACAAGGCTACGATTTATATACTGACCTTTATTTAACTCCATGGGAAGCAGCATTAGGAACACGTGCAAATGTAAAAACGATTGATGATGAGACAAAAGTGTACATACCTCAAGGAACTGAAAGTGGTGAGAAGGTTAGAATACCTGGAAAAGGATATAAAAAAGCTAGTGGAATTAGAGGAGATTTAGTAGCTGAAATTAAGATTATGGTACCAAAAAAATTAACCAAAGAAGAGAAAAATATGTTTGAAAAATTAAATGAAATATCAAATTTTAATCCAAGAAATATGAAAAACTAAAATTTACATAAACTATATATTGACAAAACGTTGAAATTTCGCTATAATTATATATAGTGTTGTAACAAATGACAAGCTATGGATTAAAACATAGGAATGGGGTGTAGAATTAAGATGGAGACATGGGAAGGAAAAAGTTTTAGTATTACAGATCCAAAGGGAGTAAATACTGTAATTTACCAAATCAATAAAACAAGAAAAGAAGATTTAGAAGATTCTCCAAAATATACAATTGAAAGATTAGACTATATGGAAGAACTTAGAGGGGATATGAAAAGAAAGACTTTTTTTGTTGATAATCCTTCTAAATATGAAGATCAATTAGTAATACTATCTTTTGGTGACAACAAGGTAGTTGTTAATATGGCTTTATTGCATGATAATGAAGTATCTATTTGTAAGAAACCTTCATCACTTAGGTTTGAAAATCTATATCAAGAAAAGGAATATGAAGTTAAGGACTTTAGATATACACCAAACTTAAAAAGGCCAATTTGTATTATAGATCCAGAAACAACAGAGGAAATAAAACCAACACTTTATTTCGATGAAAAAACAAAAGAAGTTAGAGGAAAATGTAAGTTGAAACCATATAAATCTTATTTTGCCTTTGAAATCAGAGACAAAAAAGAAAGGTAAGGAGGAAAACTAAATGAGTAAACTTGAAATGGGTGATAATCCAACAATATATGGAGGACAAACTGTACCAGATGAAAAAGGTAAAGTTGAAATTCCACCTGAAAGAAGCGTTGAAGGGATAGCTCCAACAGATGTAAAAGAAAATCTTATGAAGATTCAAATAGAAACATCATATAAATTTATAGAAAAAGATGGAAAAATATATAGAGTTGGAAAAAACGGGATAGAGTATCCACCAATTAGTAGAGAAGAGTATAAGAGGATACAAAAAGAAAGAGAAGAATCAAGAGAAGATAGAGATGAAGGTATAACTCATTAATACAAAAGAGTAGGTGATTTAAATGCATTATAAAATAGAGGGTGCAATAAGGAGAAATAGAACTAATTTTATAATATGTGCAATACTATGGATATTTTTGACCATAGTATTTGTTTCGCCTTTTGCATATAGTTCACATGTTGCAGGATTAAGTGGGCAGTTAGAACTTGAAACATTTTTTACAACATTTGGTTCATCAATAACAAGTCCATTTAGTACATTAGGAAAAGTATTTTCTGAAGGAGCAAGCGGAACATTTTTTTCAGACTTAATCATTTTTACAATATTCTTTGCGCTATTCTTCTTCATAGGAGTATTTAGATCAGCTCCTAAAAATGAATTTACTGACATAGAACATGGTTCAAGTGATTGGAGTCAAAGAGGAGAACAATATCAAATATTAAGTAAAAATAAAGGAATAATACTTGCAGAGGATAATTACTTACCAGTAGATAAAAGAGGAAATGTAAATGTGCTAGTAGTTGGACGGATCAGGTTCTGGTAAATCTGCATCATATTCAATTCCTAATGCATATCAATGTTTAGGATCATATGTATTTACTGATCCTAAGGGAGAATTATATGATAGAACGGCAGGATACTTAAAAGAACATGGTTATGATATAAAAGTATTAAATTTAGTACATCCACAATATAGTGACGGATATAATCCATTAATGCATATATCATCAGAATTAGATGTAGACGTTATTGCGAATACTATAGTAAAAGGACAACAATCAGAAAGTGGAAAATCAGATCCATATTGGGATGATATGGCTGAAATGCTATTGAAAGCTTTAATATACTATTTAATAGCAACAAGACCAGAAGAAGAACAAAACTTAGCAAGTTGTGCAGAATTAGTAAGAGCAGCTAATAATAATGGTGGAAGTAACTTATTAACAGAGCTTATTAGTCAATTACCATATGACCACCCAGCAAGAATGTACTACAAATCAATTGAGATAGCACCAGAAAAAACATATGGTTCAATTCTAAGTTCTTTGCAATCAAAACTTGGTAAATTTGATTCAAAGGAAATTGCGGAATTAACATCAACAGATACAATTGATTTTGAAGAAATAGGAAATAAGAAAACAGCAGTATATGTTATTTCTTCAGATACACATACAGCATATGATTTCTTATTAACAATATTCTTCTCACAAATGATACAACAATTATATGATCATGCAGATTTAAATGGTGGAAAATTAAAAGAGCAAACATTTTTCATATTGGATGAGTTTGCAAATATAGGAAAAATACCAGACTTTGATAAAAAGATTTCTACATCAAGAAGTAGAAAAATATCTTTTAGTGTTATATTACAAACAGTAGACCAATTAGAAGCGGTATATGAAAAATCATATGAAACAATTATGGGTAACTGCGATACACACTTATTTTTAGGAAGTAACTCATATAAAACATTGGAATATTTCTCAAAACAACTAGGTGAAAAGACAATAGAAAGAGATAGTATATCAATAAATAGAGATAGACAAAACTGGAAAACAGGTAAAAGTGTTTCAGACCAAGTAATGGCAAGAGCATTGATGACACCAGATGAGCTTAGAAGAATGGATAATGACCAATGTATTATCTTTGAAAAAGGTGTCAAACCAGTAAAGGCAAGAAAATTCTATTACTTCAAACATCCAATGGCAAAAAAACTTGCTGCATGTGAAATTAGTCATAATGATATTGGAGAAATAGATAGAGGAACATGGAGAAAATATAATCCATATAATCCATATGTGCCAGAAGATGAAAATAAAGAAAAAGTAGAAAATTTAAAAGTAGAATCTTTAGATGATTTATTTGAGGATGAGCCATCAACAAATAAATCTGAAGAAAAACCTAAAGAAAAGGCAAGTGTTGCTACAAGTACAGGTAAGGACTTAAAAGTAGATTTAGGAAAAATCGAAAGTGAAGTAAATCAAAGTCCTAAAATAAATTCATCAACTAATACTGTAAAACGACAATCTAAAACATTAGATTTAAATGATTTTGAAGATTCAGCTCCAGTATTACCACAAGGTGTAGATGACGATGAGGAATTATATGACTTACAAAAAGAATTAGAAGCTAAATTTGATGAATTGTTTGGTCCATTGGAAGATTAGAAAAATAAATAAAAATGTCGAAAAATGCAATGAGTTTTTATAGAAATAAATAAAAACTATTGCATTTTTTAAGTTATAGGAAATTGCATTTCCTATAACTTAAAAAACAATAAAGCAAAAATATTTTCGCCTAAACACTTGAAAAAAGCTAACAAATATTATAAAATCAAAAACATAGATTAAATTAAGAAAGGACGAATAAATATGAAATTTGTACATATAGCTGATATGCATTTTGATAGTCCATTTGTAAATCTTTCAGATAGAGATTCTATGGGAGAATTAAGAAGATTAGAACAAAGAAAAGTATTTAAAAAAATAATAGAATATATAAAAGACAATAATATTGAATATTTTTTCATATCTGGAGATTTATATGAGCATAAATATATAAAACAATCAACGATTGAATATATAAATAAATTATTTAAAGAAATTCCAAATACAAAAATATATATATCACCAGGAAATCATGATCCATATTTAAAAAATTCATATTATGCAAAATTTGCCTGGAATGAAAATGTAAAAATATTTTCAGATAAAATAGAAAAAATAGAAAATGAAGATGTAAATATATATGGTTATGGTTTTACCGATTTTTATTGTGAAGATAGTGGCATTGAAAATATAGAAATAGAAAATAATGATAAGTTAAATATATTAGTAATTCACGGGGCTTTAGATAGTAGTAATGTAGAAGATAGAGAATATAACCCTATGAAGAAAAATGTTTTAAAATCTAAAGGATTTAATTATATTGCATTAGGGCATATACACAAATTAGATTATAACTCAGAAGAAAATCAAAGTATAGTTTATCCCGGGTCTACTGTTTCACTTGGATTTGATGAATTAGGACAACATGGTATGATAGTGGGAGATTTTGAAGGAAAAAATTTGAGACTTGAATTTGTACCATTAGATGAAAAGGAATATAAAATAATTAATTTAGATATAACTGATATAAACTCAAAAGAAGAATTAGTTGAAAAAATGATGGAACTTGATATTAAAGAAAATGAGTATATTGAAATTAAATTAAAAGGTAGTAGAAATTTTGAAATAAATACTTATGAATTATTAAAATTAATTTTAAATAATAAAATTATTAAAATAAAAGATGAAACTAAAATAGCATATGATTTGGAAAAATTATCAAATGAAACAACATTACGAGGTTTATTTATAAAAGAAATGAGAGAAAAACTAAATAGTCCAGATATTAGTGAAGAAGAAAAAGAAATAATTGAAAAAGGGATAGAAATAGGATTAGATGTTTTAGAATAAAGAGAAAAAAAGATATAAACAGATAAAAAAATATTTCGCGAGAAAAATAGAGATAATATATCGAAAATCATTCATAAAAAATCCAGAAAAATTATAATAATTCTATATGGCTAAATATGGAATAATAATTTATAATATTTATAAAAAATAAATTAAAAATAAATAATAAAGGTGATAAAATAATGCAAATAAAAAATATAAAAATAAATAATTATGGAAAAATAAAAAATAAAGAAATATTATTTTCGGATAAAATAAATGTTATTTATGGAGAAAATGAAGCTGGAAAATCGACTTTATTACATTTTATATTAAATTCTTTGTATGGTATTTCTAAAAATAAAAAAGGAAAAGAATATTCTGATTTTGAAAAATATAAACCCTGGTCTGGAGATGATTTTTCAGGAAAGATAAGCTATGAATTAGATAATAATAATAAATATGAAATATTTAGAGATTTTAAAAAGAAAAATCCTAAAATATTTAATGAAAATATGGAAGATATATCAAAAGAATTTTCAATAGATAAAACCAAAGGAAATGAATTTTTTTATGAACAGACAAAAGTAGATGAAGATTTATTTTTATCAACATTAGTTGTAAATCAACAAGAAGTGAAATTACATAAACAGGAACAAAATGTATTAATACAAAAAATAGCTAACTTAGTAGGAACAGGTGAAGATAATGTGTCATATAAGCGTGCTATTGATAGATTAAATAGGAGACAATTAGATGAAGTTGGAACGCAAAAGTCTAGGGAAAAGCCAATAAACCTTCTTCAAAGAGAGATAGAAAATTTGGAAATTGAGAAAAATGAAATTGAAAAATACGTAGACATAAAGTATGAAATAGAAGAGAAAAAAAATAGATTACAAGACGAAATAAATGAATTAGAAAACGAAAATAATTTTTTACAAGAAATAAAATTATTAAATGAAAATGAAAAAATAGAAAAAGAAAAAATTAAATTAAAAGAAAATTTAAAAAAAGAAAATACAGAAAAAATAAATTTAATAAAAAATAAAATTAATGAAATAAAAAATAGTGATAAAAATATTTTTGAAGAAAATAATTCTGA
>CAWVDV010000108.1:0-24872 GCA_963928115.1 Bacillota bacterium
GTTTATATTGGATATTGGATTATTGAAAGTGGTACACCACATGACTTTGATAATGTAGACACAACAGTTTTAGAAGTAATAAAAGAAAATATAGTGTCTGTATTAAAAACAGTAGTACATCAAAAAACTTTAGAAACTATAGTAAGAAAAGATTTGTTTACAGGATTATATTCAGAAGAATATTTATATGGAGAAGGAAAGAAAGTAATAGACCAATACACAATATCAACAATTTGTATGTTTAAAATAATAAATATTCAAGAAATAAACAAAAAATATTGTAGAGAACTTGGAAATAAAGTAATTACAGAAATAAGTCGTGCTGTACAAGAAGATTTATCAAGTGAATATGTATTTGTTAGATATATGGGACCAAAGTTTGTAATTGCATTTTCAGGAGTTGAGACAAACAGTGTAGCAGATTTTTTAAATGAAATGAAAGATAAAATTGAATCTATGAAGATACGATTGACACAAGAAGAAATAGAAGAACTTAATTTAGATGTAGCAAAAAGAAATAAAGCAATGCAGGAAAACGGTGAAAGTGCTATACCAAGAATCAATGTGGTAATATCTTCATATTATAAAGGAACAGCATTAGAAGAAGTATTAAAAAGATTAGAAGAGTATTTGGATAATGCTCCAGCAAATGAAAGTGATATAACAAATATTTAAAAAGGAGGCAAACAAGATGGAATTTGATAAAACAATGAGCTTTAAAGTCGAAAGAGAAGAAAATACTAAATCTAAAGAAGTATTAAAAGAGGTATATGAAGCATTAGTTGAAAAAGGATATAATCCAATAAATCAAATTGTTGGATATATATTATCAGGAGATCCGACTTATATAACAAGTTATAATGATGCAAGAAATAAAATAAGAACAATAGAAAGAGACGAACTTTTAGAGAAAATGGTAAAAAATTATATAGGATTAGAAGATTAATATGAGAATATTAGGAATAGATTATGGAGAAGCTAGAGTAGGAGTTGCTATAACTGATGCTTTGAATATAACAGCACAGGGGTTAGAAACAATACAAAGAAAAGGTTCTGATAAAGTTGTTTTAAAAAGATTAGATGAAATTTTAGAACAATATAATAATGATGTTGGAACAATTGTAGTAGGAATGCCATTACATATGAATGGTGATGTTTCAGAAAGAGCAAAGGCAACTCGGAGAGTTTATCCACAAATTAAAATGTAAATATAATAAAATAAAAATAGAGACAGTTGATGAAAGATTGACAACAGTGGAAGCTCATAGAACTATGAATTTTCTAGATGTGGACAAGCATAAAAAAAAGGATATAGTAGATACAATATCAGCAGTCTATATTTTGGAAACATACATGAATAAAAAATATTAAATTAAGTTATTATAATTGTAATTTATTATAAATTTAAAAAATTGAAAGGAGAATAAGAATTATGGAAGAAAATTTTAATGAAGAGGATTTAGATAATGTAATAATACTAAATGATGAAGAAGGAAATGAAGTTAAATTTGAATTTTTAGATTTAATAGAATTAGATAATGAAGAATATGTTGTATTATTACCAGTTACAGCAGAGGGAGAAGAAGAAGAAGGAGAAGTAGTAATACTTAAAGTAGAAGATACTGATGATGATTCAGATGAAGAAAGTTATGTTAGTATTGAAGATGAGGATACATTAAATAAAGTATTTGAGATTTTCAAAGAGAAATTTAAAGATGACTTTGATTTTGTAGACTAGGTGTGAAAAATAAGAGGTGGATAACGAATGAAAAATTTTTCAACAATTTTATTAGTTATGTTTGTTGCAATGTTTTGGGTATTTAGATTAATTGTAGCATTTATGTATGAAATAGGAAAAGATTTAGGTGGAATTGTACCTTATAATCAACAAATGGAAATAATACTATTATTTGTAGTTTTACTTTGTATGATATTAATTGTAAAAAGAAAAATGGTAGGAGCATTGTTGTATTTAGTAGCATATGGTATGTATTTTGGTACAAATTTAGTATCAACTTTTGAAAATATGGCAAATCCAGGTGAAGGATTAGTAGATATAACAATATATCTTAATGGATTTATCGCTTTATTAGGAGTAGCTTTACCAATAGCTGTATTATTAGATTTATTACTAGATAAAAATAGAAAAGCGCACCCAAAAGATAAGAAAACAGACTGGTTTTATAAAAATGAAAAATTTGATAGAAAACTTGACGAAAGGGCAGATAAGAATAATTATAGAACAATGTAATGTCGCATTGGGGACGTTTCTCATGCGACATTGTCCTTTTGGGGGACACATTATCTAAACAAGGAAGTGAAAATATGTCAAAAAAAGAACTAAACGAAAATAGTAGTAAAACTAATATTAACTGGTATCCCGGACACATGGCAAAAACAAGAAGACAAATAGCAGAAGATTTAAAATTAGTGGATATAGTAATTGAATTGTTAGATGCGCGTATACCTATATCAAGTCGAAATCCAGATATAGCGCAAATAACAAAAAATAAAAAGAAATTAATAGTATTAAATAAGGCGGATTTAGCAAATGAAGGACAAAATAAAAAATGGGTAGAATACTTTGAAAAAAGAGGAATACCAGCAGTATTAACAGATTCTAATTCAGGAAAAGGAATACAAGACTGCATAAAAAGAATAGAGCAAATAATGAGTGAAGAGCTAAAAGTACAAGCTGAAAAAGGAAGAATTGGTAGAAAAATAAGAGCAATGATATTAGGAATACCAAATGTAGGTAAATCATCATTTATAAACAGAATATCAAAAAGAGTTACAGCAGGAGTTGGAAATAAGCCAGGTGTAACAAAGCAAAAACAATGGATTAGAATCAATGAAAATATCGAATTGCTAGATACTCCAGGAGTATTATGGCCAAAATTTGAAAGCGAAGAAGTCGCGCTACATTTAGCATTTACTGGTACAATTAAAGAAGATGTTTTACAAAGAATTGAAGTAGCATATGAATTAACAAAATTTTTACTAGAAAATGAAAGAAAATTGTTGTGTGAAAGATATAAATTAGACGAAAAGAAGGTAGAACAAATATTAAGTCAAGAACAAGCAGAAAATATCAATATATATGAAGTTATGCTAGAAATAGGAAAAAAACGTGGCTGCATAATTTCAGGTGGAAATATTGACGAAGAAAAAACAGCTAAAATATTGTTAGATGAATTTAAAAATGGAAAGTTAGGTAGAATTACAATAGAGAAATGAAGGTATAAAAATGGAAGAATTATTTGAAATAAAAAGAACACCAGAGGAAGTAAATTTGTTATCACCACTAACTTGGGCATATGTAGGAGATTGCGTCTATGAATTATATATCAGGACAAAATTAATTAATGAAACAAATTTAAAACCTCATAAACTACATATAGAAGCAATAAAATATGTTAAAGCAAAAGCACAAGCTGAATTATTGCAAAAAATATATGATGAACTAACAGATGAAGAAAAAGATATAGTTAGAAGAGGAAGAAATGCAGAAAATCATCATTTACCTAAAAATTCTAATGTTCAAGAATATATGCAGGCTACTGCTTTTGAGGCTTTGATGGGTTATTTATATTTAACTAATCAAAATAACAGAATAAAAGAAATCCTAAGCTTAGAGGCCTAGGATCTCTTTTGTACGTTCAAATCCGACTTCAAGAGGTTTAGCTTCTTTTCTTGAAGGTTTGAACATTTCTTCTGAGGATTTTGCTAACTTGCTATAACGCCGAGCTTCAATTTCCTCAAAAGAAGTTTGATTGTTTACAAGTGTCGTTGAAAAAATTTTTTCATTACTCATAGTGCTTGTCCTCCTAAACATTTGATATATTTATTATACATTATTTTTATGTAAAATACAAATTTAGTTCAAAAGTGGTTGACGAATATAAAAAAAAATGATATAACTAAAGGGTGTCAACAAGGCCCGTTGGTCAAGCGGTTAAGACGCCACCCTCTCAAGGTGGAATCATGGGTTCGATTCCCGTACGGGTCACCAAATATATTATGAAATAAAGTTAAAAGGGAGTAGCTTTAAATTACTAATCAACAGACGCGATATTTAAGAAGTATCTGGTTAGTAAGCTAAAATAAATAGTAAGCGAGACTTTTAAAAGGAAACACAAATCAAAATTTGTACAACCTTTTAAGAGTCTCTTTTATATTTTTATAATATTATTCACAAAATTGTTTAAAATATACAATATATAAATAAGGAGTGATGGAAATTGCAAAAGGGCAATTGGTTTCAAAAGGATGTAGAAGAAGTAGAAAAAGAATTACAGACAAATCTAGAGAAAGGGCTAACAACTGAAGAAGTTACAAAGAGAAGAGAAAAATATGGGCTAAATGAATTACAGTCAAAAAAGAAAAAAAGTTTATTTCAAAAATTTTTAGCCCAATTTAAAGACTTCTCAATAATTGTATTAATTATTGCAGCAATAGTATCTGGTGTAGTTGGAGTTGCAGAAGGAGAAGGCATAACAGATACAATAATAATATTAATAGTTGTTGTAGTAAATGCAATTATAGGAGTAACTCAAGAATCAAAAGCCGAAAAATCATTAGAGGCACTTCAAAAACTAACAGACCATGCATCAAAAGTAATTAGAAATGGCGAAGTAACAGTAGTTCCTGCAAAAGAATTAGTACCAGGAGATATTGTAGTATTAGATACTGGTGACTATATTCCAGCAGATTTAAGAATTATTGAGGCAGTAAATTTAAAATCACAAGAAGCATCATTAACAGGAGAATCAGTACCAGTTGAGAAAACAACAGAAAAAATAGAAGATGAAGAAACAAGTTTAGGAGATAGACTAAATATGTTATTTTCATCAAGTTTAGTAACATATGGTAGAGGAAAAGGAATAGTAGTTGAAACAGGAATGACAACAGAAGTTGGAAAAATAGCTGGTATGATAAATCAAGCAGAAGAACAAACAACACCACTACAAGACAAATTAAACAAATTAGGAAAAACACTAGGAATTGCAGCATTAGTAATTTGTATAGTTATATTCATAGTTGGTTTAATACAAGGAAAAGAACCAATCCATATGTTCATGACAGCAATATCACTTGCAGTTGCAGCAATACCAGAAGGACTAGTTGCAGTATCTACAATAGTACTTGCAATTGGTGTTCAAAAAATGGTTAAAAGAAATGCAATTGTAAAAAGACTTCCAGCAGTTGAAACTTTAGGAAGTGCTACAGTAATATGTTCAGATAAAACAGGAACTTTAACACAAAATAAGATGACAGTAGAAAAAATCTTTATAAATTCAGAAACAAAGGATTTAGAAGAATACAAAAATAATATTACTGAAGATATCAAAAAATTAGTATATGTAAACATGTTTTGTAATGACACAAAAATTTCAAAAGATGGAACACTAACAGGAGACCCAACAGAAACAGCGTTAGTAGATATGGCTTTTAGATTAGACTTTGACCCAAGTATATATGACCAAATGCCACGTGTAGAAGAAATACCATTTGATTCAGATAGAAAACTGATGACAACAGTAAATAAAGTAAATGGAAAATATGTTGTATTTACAAAAGGTGGAGTAGACGAATTATTAAATAGATGTAATAGTTACTTATTAAATGGAGAAATAAAACAAGACTTAGAAAATTATACAAAAATAATAAAACAAAATAATGAAGGTATGGCAAAAGAAGCTTTAAGAGTACTTGCCGGAGCATATAAAGAAATAGACCATGAACCATCAAAAGAAGAGATGGAAACAATAGAAAATGACTTAATATTTATTGGAATGGTAGGAATGATTGACCCACCAAGAGAAGAAGCTAAAAAAGCAGTAGAAAAATGTAAAACAGCAGGGATAAAAACAGTAATGATAACAGGAGACCATAAAATCACAGCAACAGCAATAGCTAAAAAATTAGGAATATTAGAAAACGAAGATGAAGCAATAACAGGTACAGAACTAGAAAAAATGACAGATGCAGAGTTAGAGAAAAATGTTAGACATTATTCAGTTTATGCAAGAGTATCACCAGAACATAAAGTAAGAATAGTAAAAGCATGGCAAAAAAATGGAGAAATAGTTGCTATGACTGGTGATGGAGTAAATGATAGCCCAGCATTAAAAACCTCTGATATAGGATGTGCAATGGGAATTGTAGGAACAGATGTAGCAAAAGAAGCAGCAGACGTAATATTAACAGATGATAACTTTGCAACAATAGTATCAGCAGTAGAAGAAGGTAGACGTATATATGATAACATTTTAAAAGTAATTCAATTCTTGTTATCAAGTAATGTTGGAGAAATAGTAGTACTATTTTTAGCAACACTATGTACACCACTATTTGCAAATTGGTTTGGAATAACAGATATTGCACATTTAGAAATATTATTACCAATACACATCTTATGGATAAACTTAGTAACAGACTCTTTACCTGCTTTAGCATTAGCCTTTGACCCAGCAAATAAAGACATAATGAATAGAAAACCAAACAAGCCAGGAAAAGGAGTATTTACCAAAGGAATGACTTGGAGAGTAATCTATCAAGGAGTAATGATAGGATTACTAACACTTGCAGCATTTATGATAGGCTTAGCAACAACAACTCATGCCATAGATGGATTAACATTAGATGAATCAAAAATAGAAGTAGGACAAACAATGGCATTTGTAACACTTGCTTTCTCAGAACTAGTGCATGTATATAGTATAAGAAATAATAAATTATCAATATTTAAAACAGGAATAAAAGGAAATAGCAAGCTAATATGGGCAACACTTGCATCAGCTGCTTTAATGTTAGTAATATTACTTGTACCAGCATTAAGAAATATCTTTAGCATACCAGTATTACCAACAGAAAATATTATTGAATTACTAGGTCTAATTATAGCACCATTAGTAATAGTTGAAATATTTAAATTATTTAAAATAAATACTGCAAAAGATGAATAGACAAAATGAAAAATAGCAATAGATTTTATTGCTATTTTTCTTTAATTATGATAAGATAGGGGACAAGGAGGGAAGTATGAGCGATAAATTTTATGTAACAACACCAATATATTATCCAAGTGGAAGATTCCACGTAGGAACAGCATATACAACAGTCTTAGCAGATAGCATGAAGAGATATCACAAACTAAAAGGTGAAGACACTTACATGCTAACAGGAACAGATGAACATGGACAAAAAATTGAGCAAAAAGCAGAAGATGCTGGAAAAACACCAAAAGAGTATGTGGATGAAATGGCAAAAATGGCAAAAGAATTGTGGACAAAAATGGATATCCAATATGATGATTTCATACAAACAACTGAAGAAAGACATACAAAAATAGTTCAAAAAATATTTGATAGATTTATGAAGCAAGGCGATATATATAAAGGCGAATATGAAGGTTGGTATTGTATACCATGTGAGACATATTTTACTGAAACACAATTAGTTGATGGAAAATGCCCAGATTGTGGTAGAGAAGTTAAGTTAATGAAAGAAGAAGCATATTTCTTCAACATGAAAAAATATGTTGATAAATTATTAAAATATTATGATGAACATCCAGACTTTATAAAACCAGCATATAGAAAAACAGAAATGATAAATAACTTTATAAAACCAGGCTTGGAAGACTTATGTGTAACAAGAACTTCATTTGATTGGGGAATAAAAGTACTAAAAGACCCAAAACATGTAATCTATGTTTGGTTAGATGCATTAACAAACTATTTAACAGCTTTAGGATATTTATCAGAAGATGATACATTATTTAAAAAATACTGGCCAGCAGATTTACAAATTGTTGGAAAAGATATCGCAAGATTTCATTTGATTTATTGGCCAATATTTCTAATGGCATTAGACTTACCATTGCCAAAAACAATTTTTGTTCATAACTGGTTTATGATGAAAGATGGTAAAATGTCAAAATCAAAGGGAAATGTAATATATCCAGAGACATTAATTGATAGATATGGTTTAGATGCTACTAGATACTTTTTATTAAGAGAACTACCAGTATCTCAAGATGGAATATTTTCACCAGAAAGTTTTGTTGAAAGATATAATTTTGACCTATGTAATGATTTAAGTAATTTATTAAATAGAACTGTATCAATGGTAAATAAATATTTTGATGGACAAGTTCCAGAATATAATGGTACACCAAATGAAGTTGACGAAGAATTTGAAAAATATACTATTGAACAAATCAATAAATTTGATGAGAAATGGAATGAATATGAAATAGCAAATAGTATTCAAGAAATTTGGAATTTGATTTCTAGAACAAATAAATATATTGATGAAACAATGCCATGGAGTCTAGCTAAAGAAGAAAAAATGGAAGAATTAAAATCATCAATGTATCATTTGATTGAAAATTTGAGAAGAATAGCAATATTAATTAAACCATTTATGAATGATACATCAGATAATATATTAAGACAAATTGGAATAGATAATGAAGACTTAAAAAATTGGGATAGCTTGAAGGGAGAATATAATAAAATAGAAAATGCTAAAGTGATTGAAAAAGGTGAACCAATTTTTATGAGATTAAAGCTAGAAGAAGAAATTGAATACCTAAAAGATGCGATGAAAAATAACTAGTAATAAATTAATTAAAAATGAAGGGAGAGATTTAGTTTGAAAGAAACAAAAGACGACAAAAAATTACAAAACAAAAAAGAAGAAGGAAAGAAAGTGACAAAAGGAAAACACAAAGAAGAACCTACTTTGGGAGATATAGTATTTAGAGTACTAGTAATAGTGGTTATTTTCTTTATAGCAGTTATAGCATATGCATCATATATACAAGGAATAAAAAGTGACGATAATGTAAATGATTCTTCAAGTAGCAATATTATAAGAACAATTGAAAAAACAAATTAAATTATATAAGGATGTAGAAAATGGGATGTTAAAAGGAGAAAGAAATTTAGGAATATATCTTATAAAAACAGAAGATAAGATTAATAAAGAAGCAATTTTAAGAATAGCATTAGTAGTATTAATTATAATAATGTTAATACTACTGATATTTGTTGCTAATTATTCTATAAATATAATTAGAAATAGTAAAATAGCAAAGCAATATGAAGAACAAATAGCACTTCTTGAAAAACAAGAATTAGAAAAACAAGAAGCGGAAAGACAAGCTAAAATTCCAAAATTAACAGAACAAGGAATGCAAAATATAGAGAACATATATCATTCTGATACAAAACGTGCATTTTTGACTTTTGATGATGGACCTTCAAGTGTTACAAATACAATTCTAGATGTATTAAAACAAGAAAATGTAAAAGCAACATTTTTTGTTTTGGGATCAAGAGTAGAAGCAAAACCAGATGTAGTAAAAAGAATTTATGATGAAGGTCATTACATTGCAAATCATGGATATTCACATATATATGAAAATATATATGCAACTCCACAAGCAGTCTTAGACGAATATAATAGATGTAATGATGCTGTAAAAAACGCAATAGGTGTGCCAGAATATAATTCACATTTATTTAGATTTCCAGGAGGTATTACAGGAGGAAAATATGCAGATATAAAAAGTCAAGCAAATGAATTATTAAAACAAAATAATATTGTACATGTTGATTGGAATGCTTTAAATGGAGATGCCGAAACAAATGATTTAAGTATTGACTTTGAATTAGCAAGATTACAAGAAACAACACAAAATAGAAATAGTGTTGTAATATTGATGCATGATGCACCAGCAAAAAAAGTAACTGCAGAAGCATTACCACAAATTATTTCATATTTAAGAGAACAAGGATATGAATTTGAAAATTTTTATGATATTATTAAATAATTAGCGAAAGGAGAGAAAAAGAATTGCCTAAAAAACTAAAAGTACAAGAAAATATAGAGGAAAAATTAGAATATATTGGATTAGATTTAGACAAAATACCAGCATCAATAAAAAAGTTTGAGCCATTAGATTTTAGAATTCCTAAATTTTATGACGAGAAACAATATAGGCAATATCGTTATGTTCCAATAAAAGATATTCAGATATTATTAACACCAACAAATAGATTAGATGAATTAGAAGAAAAATATAAAAATGCGAGCCCATTATATGAATATCTAGATCAAAAAAATGAAGAAAATATATTAAAATATACCAAGTTTTTAGAAATGCTAAAACAAGTTAAGATTGAAGACATAGAAAAAATAGAAGAAGAGCAAGCAAACTTGAATAAAAAGATTCCATTCAAAGTAAAATTTGAAGGAAATTACTTATGGCAAATATACTATTCAGAAAATACAGATAAATATTTTATGTTAGTCCCAACAGAAGAAGCAGATTATTCGACATTTTTCTTTTTGCTAAAAAAACAATTAGAAAAAAGAAGAACAGGGAAAATATTTGTACCAATTAGAAATGTAGGATATAGTAGTGAATATATAAGAAAAAATGAATTTGAAGACTTGGAAAACTATTTATGGTTATTCACAAAAGATTGGCCTTTAATATATGAAGTATATGACAAAAAAGATGAGTTGACTATTCAAATTGTTGGAGAAACTGAAGTTTATGAAAAAGTAAAAAGTTCATATAATAAACAATTAAAAAATAAAGAAGAAGCTACACAATTTTATAAATTGCTAAAGGCAATGTTTATTCTACAAACAGAACTTTCAGATTATTTCCATTTTAGAACAGATATAGATAAAAGAGGAGAAATCGAATTTTACTTTGAAGATGAAAAAATGGAATATTTAGAATTGCCACAATGGATATTAGATCAATATATCTTAGGTTTAGAAAAAATAGATGTAGCTAATGATTTAATAGAAGAAAATAAAATGAAATTAAAAAAATTACAAGAAGAAGGTGCAATGCAAGAAATAGAATATCTTGCAAAGGAAAAACAAATATCAACATTTTTAGAGTGTAAAAAAACTTTTTTTGGTAAATTTAAATATTATTTTAAATATAGTAAAAAAAGCAAAAATAAAAAAATAGAAAAACAAGAAGAAATAATAGATAATGAAAAAATAGAAAAAGCAAAAAAGAAAAAAACAAGAAATAAACCTAAAAAAGGAAATTATACACTTGAAGAACTTTTAGAGTTATATCAAGAATTAGCAAAATTAGAAAATGAACTAAAAAACTTATTAATGGATATAAATGCCCTAAAACTAAAAAATAAAAACAGAAAAAAGAAAATTGAAAATGCAACAAAATTTATTGAAGAAATAGATAGCCATAAGAAAAGTATATTTGAATTTTGGAAATATACGAATAAGGATGAAGTTGCAGCACTTGCAGAAGGCGAAATAGAAGAAGTAAGTACAATAAAGAAAATTACAAAAGTATTTGAATTTGAAGATGATTTTGAAAAGTTTGGAAAAATGATGGATAAAATTCAAAGAAGAGTGTTAACAAAAGAAGAAACAGATAGTTTATATCTTTTATCAACCAATTTAGTTGATATATTAAATAAAGTAAAGAATAATGAAGTGTTACCTAAAGATATAGAAAATAGTTTAAAAGAAATAAAAAAAGAAGCGAAAGAAGAAAAAATGCTAACAGCTGATGAAGAATTTGATATTTTTGGTGGAATTATACATGATAGAACTAGGGTATCAAAAATTAAAAATAAAAAACATAGAGAAATAGCAAAAGATAAATATAATATTTTAGAGATAAATAAAAATACAAAACAAATAGGTTATAAATTAGCATTAGAAAAAATAGTAGGAAATATTAAAAATGCACTTGAAAAAGTTGTTGTAGTTGACGATTTACCTATCTATAAAGCAATTGCGGATGAAGAACTTAAAAAGAATAATTTTAATTTGTTTAACATAAACGAAGAGCTTGAAATGAACGATATTATTGAAAAAGATGAAGATAAAATCAATTTATACAAAATAAATTTGAAAAAAGGTATTAATGCAATCAGCTATACAAATATTATCTTTTATGATAATCAGAATAAAACTTTGCCAGTAGGACAAGATTTATCAAGTAAGATTTTGATTGATATTAGTAAAATAAGATTGAAAAAAGAATCTGAAAAACAATTTCATATGTTAAATTTTGAAGAAAAAGATAATGATTTTTCAAAAATTAATGTTAAAACAATTAATGTTAAAGAATATGAAATTATGTAAAACAGTAAAAAATTTTCCAAAACTATTGATAAATGGCAAATTTTATGATAAAATATTATATGTAAATAGATAAAACCAACAAAAAAGTAAAGTATATATAAGAAAAATTTATCACAAGAGAAAATGGACAAAGGCTGGAATCCATTGATAATATTATATAGAAATTTCACTTTTTTAGGTCTTTTCTTGAAATAGTAAGAGTAGGGAAAAGCGGTAGAACACCGTTAAAACAATAATGAGGTTAGTAATAAAAATCATATAAATATTTTTAGACTGATAAATTTAGGTGGTACCACGAAAGATAAGCCATTTCGTCCTAATTCAAGGATGAAGTGGCTTTTTGAAAGGAAATAGAGAGAGTTTTATATTTAAATTAAATAACAAAAGAAATTAAATTTTAAATAAAATTTGATAGGATGTGAGAATATGAATAGAACAAAATATTTAGAATACTATATGGATTCTAAAATATATAGTAAAGATGAAGTAGAAAAAAGTATTGATGAAACTAAAAAAGAATTTCCTAAAAAAGAAATTGATGTACAAGTACATCTAAATAACTTTGGAGTATATATCATAACTTTTATATTTAAAAATAAAAATAGTTTTATAAAAAATATATTCATAAAATTGAGGTTAAAAAAGAAAAATAAATTGTTATTAGCTGAAAATACAAAAAAGGATAAAAAACCAAAAGAAGATAAAATGCAAAAACGCTTTGAAAAATACAGTAATAGAATTTATGGACAATATAAAGCAACACATACATATAGACCATATTGATATAGAATATTAATTTAAATATGAAAAAGAAGGGAGAAAATATAATAATGAAAGAAGAAATTGCAAAAATCAAAGAAAATTCACTAAAAGAAATTAAAGATTGTCAGGATTTAAGACAATTGAGTGATTTAAAAGTAAAATATTTAGGTAAAAAAGGTGAATTGACAGTAGTATTAAGAGGAATGGGAAAATTATCACCAGAAGAAAGACCAGTAATAGGAAGTCTTGTAAATCAAGTAAGAGATGAGTTAGATGGATTATTTACTCAAAAAGAAAAAGAATTAAATAGAAAAGAATTAGAAAAAAGATTAGAAACAGAAAACATTGATGTTACAGAACCAAGCAAAAAAATTAATTTAGGTTCATTACACCCAATAACACAAGTAATTCAAGAAGTAGAAGAAATCTTCTTAGGAATGGGATATGAAATAGCAGATGGTCCAGAAGTAGAAAAGGCTATATACAATTTCGATAAATTAAATACACCGCCAGACCATCCAGCAAGAGACCTTCAAGATACATTTTATATCACAGATGATATAGTATTAAGAAGCCAAACATCACCAGTACAAGCAAGAGTAATGGAAAATCAAAAACCACCAATAAAAATAATATGTCCTGGAGCGGTTTATCGTTCAGATAGCGTAGATGCAACACATTCACCAGTGTTCCACCAAGTAGAAGGATTAGTTGTTGACAAAAATATTGCAATGACAGATTTAAAAGGAACATTAGAAATGTTTGCTAAAAAATGTTTAGGTGAAAAAACAAAAATAAGATTCAGACCACATCATTTTCCATTTACAGAACCATCAGCAGAGGCAGATGTATCATGCTTCGTATGTGGGGGAAAAGGATGCAGAGTATGCAAAGGAGAAGGTTGGATAGAACTTTTAGGATGTGGAATGGTACATCCAAATGTTTTAAGAAATTGTGGAATAGACCCAGAAGAATATTCAGGATTTGCATTTGGGTTTGGAGTAGAAAGAGTAGCAATGGCAAAATTCGGAATAGAGGATATGAGATTGTTATTTGAAAATGATGTAAGATTTTTAAAACAATTTTAATGCATTGGGGACGGCCCCAAAAATAATAATTATTAAAAATTTAATTTATTAAGGAGTGTTAAAATTAGTGAAAACAAAAGTATTTAGATTTCAAGACGGAAAAAGAAACGAAAGTTATATAGAAGAAATAAAACAAATTATGAGAAAAAATGGAAATGTTGATACACAAGCAAGTTTTGATGAAAATGGAAATTATGTAGTAAAAGTTTTAATTCCAGATTGGAGAGATAAGTTTAGAAAAGATTCATTAGAAGCAATACAGAGAAAGCAAATGGAAAGTAGGAATGAAGCAACATTTGGAAATTGGCAAAATGCTAAGAGATATCAACCAGACAGAAGATTTAATGGTTGGGATAGATAAGAAAAAATAATAGCAGGTGGGGGTGTCCCTTTTGCACTATAAAGTGCAAAAAGGGGCCGTCCCCAACGCACTAGGAAAGGAAGAAAGATAGATGAAAGCAAGTATCGAATGGTTAAAAGAGTATAGTGATATTGATGTAACGCCAACAGAATTAGGTGATATTTTAACAATGACAGGTTCTAAAGTAGAAACTATAGATGAAATAGGAAATGATATAAAAAATGTTGTTGTTGGAAAAATTTTAGAAATAGAAAAACATCCAGATGCAGATAAATTGGTAGTTACAAAAGTTGATGTTGGAACAGAAAAAATACAAATTGTTACAGGTGCAGATAATATAAAAGTTGGAGATATTGTACCAATTGCAAAAGATGGAGCAGAATTACCTAATGGTGTTAAAATTAAAACAGGAAAACTAAGAGGAATTGATTCTTGTGGTATGATGTGTTCAGTTGGAGAGCTAAACTTAGATTTAGCGGATTATCCAGGACAAATCGAACATGGAATAATGATTTTAGATAAGAGTTTAGAAAAGGATTTAGGAAAAGACATTGTTGAAGTTTTAAATTTAAGAGAAGATATTATTGATTTTGAAATTACTTCAAATAGGCCAGATTGTTTTTCTATTGAAGGATTAGGAAGAGAAACAGCAATATCTTTAAATAAAGAATTTAAAAATCCAAGAGGAAATTTAGATAAATTAGAAGTTGAAGATAAAAAAGAAATAGAAGGATTAAAAGTTGATATCGAAGCTCCTGACTTATGTTATAGATATATTGCAAGAGTTGTAAAAAATGTAAAAATCAAAGAATCACCAGATTGGATGAAAAGAAGATTAAGAGCTTGTGGAGTTAGAAGTATAAACAACATAGTTGATATTACAAACTATGTAATGTTAGAATTAGGCCAACCAATGCATGCTTTTGATATTAATTCTATTGAAGGAAAACATATCACTGTTAGAAGAGCAAAAAATGGAGAAAAAATTACAACCTTAGATGAACAAGAAAGAGAGTTAAATGAAGATGATTTAGTAATTGCAGATGACAAGAAAGCAGTAGCAATTGCTGGAGTTATGGGTGGACTAAATTCAGAAATAGAAAATGATACTGAAACAGTAGTATTTGAGTCAGCAGTATTTTATGGTGGAAGTGTAAGAAAAACAGCTAAAAAAGTAGGACTAAGAACAGAAGCATCTTCAAGATTTGAAAAAGGTTTATCTGCTGAAAATGCATTAAGAGCAGTAAATAGAGCAGTTGAATTAGTTGAATTAACTGGTAGTGGAGAAGTTGTAGATGGAAAAGTTGATGTTTATCCTACAAAACAAGAAATCCATAAAATAAAATTAGAGGTAGAAAGAATCAATAATCTACTAGGAACAAAATTATCAAAACAAGAAATGATTGATATATTAGAAAAATTAGAAATAAAAGTAGAAAATGATGTAGCAATTTCACCATATTTCAGAATGGATTTAACATGTCTAGCTGACATTGCAGAAGAAATTGCAAGATTTTATGGGTATGATAAATTAGATACAACTTTAATAAAAGCAGATACAACTTTAGGTGTTAGAAATAAAGAACAAAAAATAATTAAAAAAGTTAGAGATGTATTAGTAGATAGTGGTCTATCAGAAATTTACACATATGGATTTATAAGCAAAAAAGATTTAGAAAAATCAAACATTTCAGAGGAAGTTCAAAAATATGCAATAACTTTACAAAATCCATTAGGCGAAGAATTTAGATTAATGAGACCATCAACAATACCAAGTATGATGCAAATACTTGCAACAAATGCAAACAAGAAAAATCAAAATGTAAAACTATTTGATATATCTAGAAATTATAAAAATACAAACCATCAAGTAGAAGATGGAGAAGTTCCAGTACAAGAAGATATTTTAACAATAGGAATGTATGGAGAAGATATTGATTTCTATGTACTAAAAGGAATTATTGAAAATATCTTAGAAGCAATAAGTGTAAATAGATATGATGTAGAAAAAGAGAGAGATAACAAATCATATCATCCAGGAAGATGTGCAAATATCAAAATAGGAATTGATGTAATAGGAACAATCGGAGAAGTACATCCAGAAGTATTACAAAATTATGATATAGAAAAAAGAGCATATTTAGCAGAAATTAATATTACAAAACTAGTAAAATATTCAAGAGAAAATAAAAAATATGTTGAAATTCCTAAATTTCCAGCAGTTGAAAGAGATATTGCAATAATTGTTGATGAAGAAGTTGAAGTAGGTCAAATTGAAAAAATAATTACTAAAAAAGGTAAAAAACTTCTTGAAAGTATGAAATTATTTGATATTTACAGAAATGAAAAACTTGGAGAAAACAAGAAAAGTGTTGCTTATTCACTAATCTTTAGAGATAAAAATAAAACACTTAGTGATGAAGAAATCAATAATGTTATGGATGCAATTATTTCTGAATTAGAGAAAACTTTACATGCAGAATTAAGACGTTAGTCTTGCCAAAATATACATAATGTGGTAAAATAGACTTTGTAACTCATTAACACATATTTCTATACTAAATAATTTTAGAAGGGAGAAATTAATAATGCGGGAAGAAATGAAAAGCAAAGTGAAGAAGAGCAAGACCACAAAAAAGGAACTCGTTGAAAAGAGAGGAGAAATCATCTTACAAACTCCAAGCATGATATTAAAATGGATTAAATGTATTCCAGAAAGTAAAAAATTAAATATCATATGCTTAGACAATAGGGAGTTGCGGGGTTTAACAGCTGATGACTATGAATTGTCAGGAGATATAATGCAGTTATATATCCCAAGTAAGCCAAGAAAAAATGCTAAAAAAGGAAGGTTTAAATATGTGGCTCGTCAGTTAGCGAGAATGATTAACAAAGAAACTTCTGATGAAACAAATATATTTAGACAGTACACGTCAATAACCTTTTTTGCAGTAGGCGAATGTGGACTGTGTGCAGTAAATATTCCAGAATTTTTGGAAGAAAATCGAACAATAAGAATTGTCACGATTGCAACACCATTTTTTGGAACTCATATGGCTGACAAAAAATTTGTTAAGTTAAAAACAGGCTTTTTTGAAAGGATAAAAGAGTACGGAAAAATTGCTCAAATTTATCATTTGCCAGATGAGGAATTATCTGAAAGGCATAAGGTATTATTAAAAGTTGATAATGCTGAGTTAAAACGCCATAGATGGTTTAATGTTATTGCATCGACTGAACAAATAAGTGAGTTTGCTCATAAAGTGTTTGGAGCAGATTTAAGTGATGGAATAGTTCCGAAGGATTCACAAAATCCGGAGTCAAAAAATGTAGATAGAACAATTTACATCACTGTTTCACACGAAGATGCTTTGTTGAAAACAATAGAATATTTCAATAAAGCAATATCTAATAATGCATTATTAGAGCCTGTTGTACACTTCAAAGGCTAGAGTTTATGAAGATAGATATTTCTGAAAAAGGGATATCTATTTTCTTTTTGCTATTGTTTAAAACATAAAAATTTGATATACTAACAAAAGTAAAAAAGGAGATTAAAATGGTAGCAGAAGTAATAATAAATAGAGGAGCGAAAAAACTAAATAGAACATTTGACTACAACATACCAAAAGAGCTAGAAGACTTAATCTTAGTGGGAAGCAAAGTCATAGTGCCATTTGGAAAAGGAGAAAAACAAGAAGAAGCATTTGTAGTCAAATTAAAAGAAAAATCAGAATTTGCGAATAAAGACATTATAAAAATAGAAGAAAATTTAACAGATAAGCAAATAGAACTTGCAAAATGGATGGCAAATAGATATTTTTGTAATGTATCAGATTGTATAAAACTTATGCTAACACCTGGAACAAGAACAAAAAACAAAGAAAAGAGAATTCAAGATAAAATCATAAATACAGTATATTTAAAAAAAGACATAGAAGAAATAGAATTTGAAATAGAAACTAAAAAAATAAAATCTGAAAAACAAATAAAAATATTAAAATTTGTAAAAGATAATGAAGGTGCAACAATACCTGAAATAGAGATGTTTACTGATACATCAAGAGCAATAGTAAATACATTAATAAAAAATGGATATTTAGAAATTGTAGAAAAAAAGGTAGAGAGAAATCCATTACTATTTAAAGATTACAAAAAGACTGAAAAATTACAATTAACAGATGAGCAACAAGAAGCATTTGAAAAAGTAGAAAAAGCAATTGATGAAAATAGATTTGAACAGTTTTTATTATATGGAGTAACAGGTTCTGGAAAAACAGAAGTATATTTACAACTAATACAAAAAGTAATAGAAAAAGAAAGAACAGCAATTGTATTAGTTCCAGAAATTTCATTAACTCCACAAATGTTAGAAAGATTTGTATCAAGGTTTGGAAAAGAAGATATAGCAATATTGCATAGTAAACTTTCAATTGGTGAAAGACATGACGAATGGGAAAAAATAAGAAATGGAGATGCAAAAATTGTAATAGGTGCAAGGTCTGCTATATTTGCACCATTAGCAAATGTAGGAATCATTATAATAGATGAAGAACATGATAGCTCATATAAGTCAGAGACAACACCTAAATATAATGCAAAAGAAATTGCGAAAAAGTTAGCAAAAGAAAACAATATACCATTATTATTTGGAAGTGCAACACCTGATTTGCAGACATATTATAAAACGACAGAAAAAATTTTAAATAATGGCAATATAAGGTCAGAGATAAATAAAAAGCAAATGAATCCTGAAATTACATTATTGGAATTAACCAAAAGGGCCAATAATTCATCACTTCCATCAGTTGAAATAATTGACTTAAAACAAGAACTTGCAAATGGAAACCGTTCAATGTTAAGTATGGAGCTATATTCTAACATAGAAGAAAATTTGAAAAATAAGAGACAGACAATATTATTTCTAAATAGAAGAGGATATTCAACTTTCATAATGTGTAGGAATTGTGGGTATACAGTAAAATGTCCAAATTGCAATATAAGTTTAACATATCATAGCTATGAAAGAAAATTAAAATGTCATTATTGTGGATATGAGCAAAATATAGTAACAGTATGTCCTGAATGTAAAAGTGATAAAATAAGATATTTTGGAACAGGTACACAAAAATTAGAGCAAGAAATACACAAACAATTTCCAAATGCAAGTACAATAAGAATGGATATAGATACTGTAACAAAGAAAAATTCACATGAAGAAATTTTAAATAAATTCAAAAATGAAAATATAGATATTTTAATTGGAACACAAATGGTAGTAAAAGGGCATCATTTCCCAAATGTAACATTAGTTGGTGTTATTGCAGCTGACAGCTCATTAAATATAGATGATTATAGAGCAAATGAGAGAACCTTTCAAATTTTAACACAAGTAGCAGGAAGAGCAGGACGTGAGAATTTGCCTGGAAAAGTCATAATTCAGACATATAACCCACAAAGTTTCGCTATACAATGTTCAAGAGAGCAAGATTATGAGAAATTTTATGAAACAGAAATTGCTTTAAGAAAACAATTGAAATATCCACCATTTTGCGATATAATATTAATTGGATTTAATAGTTATAATGAAAATGAAATAAGAAAAGTATCAAATCAAATGTATGAAGAATTACAAAAAGAACTGAATAATTTACTAAAAAGTGAAAAGCTACAAGGTGATGAGAATGCAATAAAACTATTTAAACCAATGCCTTGTCCAATTGATAAGATACAAAATAGATATAGATGGAGAATTATAATAAAAGGAAATATGACAGAAGAAATAAATAGAATTTTAAATAATTCTCTAAAAAATATATATAAACAAAATATAAAAGACACAAGAATTTCAATAGATGTGAATCCAAATAACATGAGCTAGCAGGGATTAGGAAAGGAGATAAAAATGGCAATTAGAAATTTAAGATATCAAGGAGACGACATATTAAAGAAAAAATCAAAAGAAGTTCCAGAAGAAGAAATAGCAAGTGAAAAAATACAAACACTTATAGATGATATGATTGAAACAATGCATAAATATAATGGAGTGGGACTAGCAGCAGTTCAGGTTGGGGTATTAAAAAGAGTTGTTGTAATTGACTTATATGATGATAAAGGACCAATAGTATTGATAAATCCAGTAATTATCAAAACAAAGGGAGAGCAAGAAGTAGAAGAAGGATGCTTAAGTTTTCCAAATGAATTTGCAAAAATAATTAGACCAGCTGAAGTTGTAGCAGAATATACTGATAGAGATGGAAAAAGGATGCAAGTAAAAGCTAAAGAATTATTAGCACAAGCCATATCACATGAATTAGACCATTTAAATGGAGAAGTTTTTATTGATAAAATAATTCCAGGAACTTTAGAATATGTTGAACCTGAAGAAAATTAAAGAGTTGAAAAATAATTACAACTAAGAAAGGATAAAAAATATGAGAGTTTTGTTTATGGGAACACCAGACTTTGCTGAGGAGTCTTTAAAAAGCTTAGTAGAAGCAAATTATGATGTTATAGGAGTAGTAACAAATCCAGACAAACCAAAGGGTAGAGGAATGAAGATGGTAGCATCTCCAGTAAAAGAATATGCACAAGAAAAAGGATTAAAAATATATCAACCAGAAAAAGTAAGAAAAAATGTAGAATTTATTGAAGAAATCAAAAATTTAAATCCAGATGTTATCTGTGTAGTAGCATATGGAAAAATCCTACCTAAAGAAATATTAGAAATACCAAAATTAGGTTGTATTAATGTACATGGTTCATTACTTCCAGAGTATAGAGGTGCAGCACCAATTCAATGGGCAGTATTAAATGGAGATAAAACAACTGGAATTACAACAATGTATATGGACGAAGGAATGGATACTGGTGATATGATTTTAAAACAAGAAGTAGAAATTGGAGAAGATGAAACAACAGGAGAATTATGGGATAGACTTTCTAAAATTGGTGGAGAACTTTTGGTTAGAACTTTAAGAGAAATAGAGAAAGGAACAGCTCCAAGAGAAAAACAAGGAGATGATTTTACTACTGCTCCAATGTTATCAAAAGATATGGCGAAAATTGATTGGAACAAAAAAACAGCACAAGAAATTAAGAATTTAGTTAGAGGATTAAATCCAATTATGGGAGCTTATACATTTTTAAATGGTAAAAAGATTAAGTTTTGGAAAGTGGATTTAGCAAAAGAAGATGAGATAATGGTAGAAAATCTTGATTTCTTAAGAAATGGTGTAGTTCTATTATCTGATAGTAAAGATGGATTATATATTAAAGCAAAAGGCGGAATTATAAAAGTATTGGAAATTCAAGGAGAAAATGCAAAAAGAATGTCAATTCAAGATTATCTAAGAGGAAATTCAATACAAGAATTTGATGTTTTTGAATAAAATAGTTGTAAAATATAAAAAAAATTGATATACTTATATGGAAAAAATAAGTATATCTTTTTTGATATATGGATAGGAGGAATTCATATGAGTGAAGAAAACAAAGTGAATGAAGATAATAAAGGGGAAGTTGTAGAATTAGAAGAAGAAATAAAATCAGAAAATGATGGTATACAAATATCAAGTGATGTTGTAGCTGTTATTGCAGGAGTAGCTGTTTCAGAAGTACAAGGAGTTGCTGGAATGGCAGGAGGATTTGCAGGAGGAATATCAGAAGTATTTAGTGGTAAGAAAAATCTTGCAAAAGGAATTAAGGCTGATATTAATGATGGGAAAGCTAAGCTAGATGTAAATATCATAGTAGAATATGGTTCAAGAATACCAGATGTAGCTTTTGAAATCCAAAACAGAGTAAAAAAAGCAGTAGAAAACATGACAGGATTAGTTGTTGAAGAAGTTAATGTTCATGTTCAAGGCGTAAATACTGATACAGCAGTATCTGAAAAAACAGAAACAGAAAATGACAATCAAGAAGATGAATAAAATAAAGTAATATAGGAGGAAATGAAATGAAAACTTTAGAAAAAATCACATTAATTATATATTCTAATATAATATTAATATTATCTATAATATTATGTTTGTTAATATTTGGATGGCTAGATATAGATGTAGCAGGTAGAGTAGTTGAAGGAATGGTATCAGGAGGAACAATTACAAATATTGTTTTAGCAGTATGTGTAATATTTATTTTACTTTCAATAAAATGTATATTCTTTGATTCAACATCAAGAGAACAAATAAAAGAAAGACAAGGCGTTCTATTAGAAAATGACAATGGAAAATTAATGATATCAAAAGAAACAATTGAAAATTTAGTTAATTCAGTTGCATTAAATTTTGAAAGTGCTGAAGATGTGACAACAAGAGTAGATTTAGATAAAGATAACAATGTTAGAGTATATGTTACATTAATTGTAAATGCAAATGCAGTTATTAAAGATTTATCAGCAAATCTACAAAATAAAATAAAAGACAAAATTAAAGTGGCAACAGATTTAGAAGTTAAGGAAGTAAATATTACTGTTAAGAAAGTTGCTCCAAAGGAGTCGATTGAAAAATAATTACAATAAATGTCGGAGAGGAATGGTTTAGAATGGATAATTTTAAGAATTTCTGGAGTCAATACAAAGGAGCAATAATTGGTATTATAGTAGCAATATTAATTTTAGTAACTAGATTACATGATTTAATATTAGCAATTGTAGTATTAATATTAGGTGCTTTTATTGGAAATTATGTACAACAGAACAAAGAAGATGTAAAATCAAAATTAAAAGGTTTTATAGATAAAATGTAGAATTAAAGGGGAAAAGTAAGATTATGAACAGGTCAGCAATACGCGAAAAAGCATTTGAACTAATATATAGCTTAGAAATACAAAAACAAGAAGATTTACAAGAAGCGGTAGATTTATATATTGAGAATAATGAAATAACAGATAAAAATGCACAAGAATATATAAAAGATGCAGTTTTTGGAATTGAAAAAAACAAAGAAAAAATAGTAGAACAAATAGAGAAAAATCTAAAAAAAGATTGGAAATTGGATAGAATTTCAAAAATTGATTTAGCAATTTTGAAGTTAGCAATTTATGAAATACAATATAAAGAACTACCATTTAAAGTTGTTATAAATGAAGCAGTAGAACTAGCTAAGAAATATGGAGAAGATTCATCTAAAAACTTCGTTAATGGAGTATTAGCAAGTATTGTAAACTAGAACATACAAAACGAAAAATATTTCTATTGTTAAATTGAAAAATAATTACAATTTTGGCTGTGGCAAATGAAAACATTTTCCTTGCCAAAATTTAATTTTTTTCTAACTTGGTATTGTGTCTTAAGTTGGGAAAGGAATGAGACAAAAAATGAAATATGCAAATATGGCAATCACGGTATCTTATCTAAATCAATACATAAAAGAAAAGATAGCAAATGATGAATATTTAAATCATATATTGATAAAAGGAGAAATATCTAATTTTAAACATCATTATACTGGACATATGTATTTTACACTAAAAGATGAAAAATCATTAGTAAAATGTATAATGTTTAAATCATATGCACAAAAATTAAATTTTACACCAAAAGATGGAATGAAGGTATTTATATTAGGAAGTGTATCAGTATTTGAAAGAGATGGAGTCTATCAAGTATATGCACAAGCCATGGAAGAAGATGGTGTAGGTGATTTATATGCAAAATATCAAGAATTAAAAGAAAAATTAGAAAAAGAAGGATTATTTGATGAAATACATAAAAAAACTATTCCAGCAATGCCAAAAGTTATAGGGGTATTAACATCTCAGACTGGTTCTGTTATAAGAGATATAATAAATGTTTCAACAAGAAGAAATCCAAATGTATACATTAGATTGTTACCAGTAGCAGTACAAGGAGAAGGAGCAGCAGAAAAAATAGCAGATGGAATTAGATATATGAATGAAAATAACTTAGCTGATGTACTCATTTTAGCTAGAGGTGGTGGTTCATTAGAAGATTTATGGCCATTTAATGAAGAAATTGTTGCAAGAGCAATATATGCCTCAGAAATACCAATAATATCAGCAGTAGGACATGAAACAGACTTTTCAATATCAGATTTCGTTGCAGACTTAAGAGCTCCAACACCATCTGCTGCTGCAGAACTTGCAGTGCCAGATATTTATGAAGTAAAGCAAAAAATATTAGGATATCAAAATAGATTAAGAATATCTTTAATAAAAAAAGTAGAGCTTATGCAGATGAGATATGAAAAATGTATGGCAAGTAGTGTATTCAAAGAACCAACTAGAAAGATACAAGAACAATATTTAGTAATAGACCAATACATAAAAAAATTAGAGAATATAATAAAAACAAAATATGAAAAAGAAAAGTCAAACTTTGTTGAACTAACTGCAAAATTAGATGCATATAGTCCGTTAAAAACACTGCTTAGGGGATATTCAATTACAGAAAAAGATGGTAAAATAGTAAAAAAAGTGGCAGAACTAAAATCAGGCGATGAAATACTAATAAGGCTAGCTGACGGAAAGAGGAATGC
>CAWVDV010000109.1:0-2556 GCA_963928115.1 Bacillota bacterium
CCCTAAAGGCAGGGATTTTTAGGTCCGTCCCCCTAATCCCTGTTAAAAGGAGATGAATTAAAATGACAGCAGAAGATGTTGAGCAAAATAAAGATGATAAAGAATATGTATTAAAAGCAGTATCAGAAAATGGCAAGTTTTTAGATTTAGTTTCACCAGAACTTCAAAATGATAAAGAAGTTGTAATGACAGCATTAAATCAAGATGCTGAAGCTTTGGAATTTGCAAGTACAAAATTAAAAGATGACAAAGAAGTTATATTAAAAGGTGTTGAAGGTGCACCTTGGACCATTTGCTATGCATCACAAAATTTAAGGGCTGATAGAGAAATCATGGAAGAAGCATGTAAAAGCTATGGTCAGGCATTATATTTTGCAAGCGAAGAACTAAGAGATGATAGAGAAATTGTAAAAGAAGCAGTTGAAAACAAGGGAATTATAATAAAATATGCAAGTGCTAGGTTAAGAAATGACAAAGAATTAGCTTTAATTGCAGTTAAACAAAATAAGGATGCTTTTCATTTTATTTCAAAAGAATTGCAACAAGATGAAGATATTAAGGCTTTGTTGCAGTAGTTTTTAAGTACTATTTTTATAAATTTGAATAAAATGCTTGTGAAATTCTCTTTTTACTTATATAATGTTAAAGTAAGATTTATAAATAATTATAAATCTTACTAAAAAGAATAATAATAAATAACAAGAAGGAGGAACAAAATGGCTTTTATAGACGATATAAAACAAAGAGCAAAACAAAATATAAAAACAATTATACTTCCAGAAGCTGAAGATATACGTATATTAAAAGCAACTGAAAAAGTATTAAAAGAAGAATATGCAAAAATTATTTTAATTGGAAATAAAAATAATATTGAAAAAAAGGCAAAAGAAAATAATATCAATATAGAAAATGCTAAAATAGTTGAACCAGACAATTCAAAAGATTATGATAAATATGTAGAATTATTATATAATCTTAGAAAAGAAAAAGGAATGACAATTGAGCAGGCAAAAGAATTAACAAAAGACCCTGTATATTTTGGAATGTTAATGTTAAAAGATGAAGAAAGTGAAGGAGATGGATTAGTATCTGGAGCAATACATTCTACATCTGACACATTAAGACCAGCTCTTCAAATTTTGAAAACAGCACCTGGTACTAAACTTGTTTCAGCATTTTTTATTATGGTAGTTCCAGATTGTGAATATGGTGAAAATGGTACATTTATTTTTGCTGATAGTGGTTTAAATGAAAATCCAGGAGAATTGGCACTTGCAGAAATTGCAATTTCTTCTAGTAAGAGTTTTAGACAATTAGTAGAAAAAGAACCTAAAGTAGCAATGTTATCATATTCTACACATGGAAGTGCTAAATCAGCTTTGACTGAAAAAGTAATAAAAGCAACAGAAAAGGTAAGAAAAAAATTACCTGATTTAAAAATTGATGGAGAATTACAATTAGATGCAGCAATAATTCCAGAAATTGCAGAAATGAAAGCACCAACAAGCCCTATAAAAGGTCAAGCTAATGTATTAGTATTTCCTGATTTAAATGCAGGAAATATTGGATATAAATTAGTGCAAAGATTGGGAAAAGCTGAGGCTTATGGACCACTTTGTCAAGGTATTGCAAAACCAGTAAATGACTTATCAAGAGGTTGTAGCAGTGATGATGTTGCTGGAGTAGTAGCAATTACAGCAGTTCAAGCACAAAACATAACTAAATAATGTCTCATCTGGGACGTTTCTTAATGAGACATACAAGGAGGAAAATATGAAAATTTTAGTTTTAAACTCTGGAAGTTCATCATTAAAATATCAAGTAATTGATATGGATACTGAAAAAGTATTAGCAAAAGGATATTTCGAAAGAATAGGCCAACCAAATTCATTCTTAACACACAAAGTAAATGGAGAAAAACACAAATTTGAACATGCAGCAAAAAATCATGAAAAGGCAATAGAATTTGTTTTAAAAAGATTAACAAATGAGCATTATGGTGTAATAAAAAGCCTAGATGAATTAGGTGGAATTGGTCATAGAGTAGTACATGGTGGAGAAAAATTTAGTGATGCGGTTTTAATTGATGATAAGGTTTTAGAAGGAATAAAAGAATGTATTGATTTAGCGCCACTTCATAATCCAGCAGCTATTCTAGGAATTGAAGCATGTAAAAAAATTGTGCCAAACATGAAAATGGTTGCAGTATTTGATACAGCTTTTCATCAAACAATAGAAAAGGAAAAATATATTTATCCAATTCCATATAAATATTACAAAAAATATGGAGTTAGAAAATATGGATTTCATGGAACATCACATCAATATGTATCTCATAGAGTTGCAGAAATTATGGGAAAAGATATAAAAGACTTGAAAATAGTAAATTGCCATTTAGGTCAAGGTGCAAGTGTATGTGCAATTAAAGGTGGTAAATCAGTTGAAACAAGTATGGGATTAACACCACTTGGAGGAATTCCAATGGGAACAAGAAGTGGAGATTTAGACCCATCAATTGTTACATATTTAATGGAAAAGGAAAACTTGACACCAGAT
>CAWVDV010000110.1:0-6532 GCA_963928115.1 Bacillota bacterium
AAATATAATCAAATTTTCAAACCAAAAAATCCAACTCTTATCGAGCTGGATTTTTTGATTCTTGGGATCCTATTTCAGGACACCCTCTTTTGAATGGAGGAAATAATGGGATATTTTAATTTTGAAAATAATACAACAGCAATAAATGACACAAATTTAAACACAATGCAGAAAGAATTAGCAAAAATGTTCTTTCCAGTTGGTTCAACATATATTACTCAAGACAATACAAATCCAAGTACAATTTTTGGATTTGGAACATGGGAAAGATTAAAAGGAAAAGTATGTGTCGGACTAGATGAAGATGATAGCGATGAATACTTTGATGAAATAGGAAAAACAGGTGGAGAAAAGAAGCATACTCAAACAGTCAATGAAATGCCTAGCCATACGCACTCACTTACTCCTAAAAACAATTCTGCAACAGGTTTGTATGAACTAAAAGCCACAAATGCAACAGGAGAAAACGGTAGTGCATTAACTGGAGCTACTGGCGGTGGACAACCATTTAATATTACTCAACCATACGAGGTCGTTGGATATATGTGGATAAGGAGGTCATAACATGGCAGTAAAAAAAATAGAAACTTTAAATAAACACCAAAATCCAGCCACAAATGAAAATGAATTTGATATAGAAAGCTATATGAATGTTAACTGGGATAAGATAAAAGAAGTGGTAGATAACAATGCTGATGAATTAACAACAACACAAAAAAAAGTAACTACTTTAGAAACAGATAATACGAAAAATAAGCAAGATATATCAGATATTAAGGAAAATCAACAATCACAAAACGACTTATTAGAACGTACCCAAAATGCATTAATAAATATAACAACAGAAAAATCTAGCAATATAAACGTAAAAGACTCAAGTGATTTAAATGCAAAAGTTGATGTGTACGGAATAAGCGAGCAAGAGACTAGAGAAGGATATAACTTATTTAATAATACAAAAACAATTAGCAATGTTACATATAACACAGAAGAAGATAAGTGGGTATTTAATTTACCAGGTAAATATGACCACATCGCTTCAAAAGGAACTTTTTTTAAAAATATAAAAGCAAATACTAATTATACGATATATTTAAATATTTTAAAAAATACAACTAACAATATTATTACTTTTAACCCAAGCAATACTATTTGGAATGCTGGTTTTAATATTCAAGCAGGAAAAACAGGAGTTGTAATAAACAACATAAAAACAAAAGAAGATTTAAGCACAGCATTATACGATTTGTGGTTTTCGCACTCTAACACAATAACAGGAGAACTTGAAGTACAAATAATGCTAGTAGAAGGAATATATACAGCAGAAAATATAGTAAATTACGAACAATACGGAGCAAGTCCAAGCCCAGAATATCCTTCTGAAATTGAAAATGTAACAGGAGATATAAACATTAAAATATATAATAAGAATTTGTTAGATTTAACTAAGTGCGGTTTTAGTAATTGTGTAAAAAATGAAGATGGAAGCGTTAGAAGTAATATAAACAATAATTATTATGCAACAATCACAACATCTCAATTAAATGATTTTATTTTGCAAAATAAAGGAAAGAGCTTAACATTTTCTTTTGTAGGTATTTCAACAAAAACAATAGGTTTCTATATTCCTTGCAAAAGAACAAATTCCGACTCAGACTATTTTGAAACTACTAAAACTGGAAACAGTATAACTATGCAAATTCCAGAGGACCTTGAAAGTTTATCTTATATACAAATTAGGTGGAATAGACAAAACACATCTTTTACAGACACAACAACAGTTATAAACAATATACAATTAGAGTTGAATGACGTAAAAACAGATTTTGTAGAACACAAAGAACAACTAATAACATTTCCGCTACAAGAAAATCAAAAAATGTATAAAGAAAGCGAAACTGAAGATGATGGAATACATCATAAGAGAAATCAAGTAGAGCTAGATGGAACTGAGAATTGGCGATTAACTGCAAGAGATGGATACTATGCTTTCTGGCTTGCGTACAATGAAATTGGAATGATTGATAGATACAATAAAAAAATATGTACACATTTTCCTTACTATTCACAGATATTTACAGAAGCTCCTGTTAACTCAATTTGCGAAAATTCAGGAAGTCCAAATCTGATAATTTTTAAAGTTGATTTTTGTACTACAATAGAAGAATGGAAAACATATCTAGCTCAACAAAAAGCTAATGGAACACCAGTAATATTAGAATACGAACTAGCAGAAGAAGAAATCGAACCATACACACCAGAACAACAAGAAGCTTACAATAAACTACAAAACGCACAATCTTATTATAATGTAACAAATGTACTTACAGATAAAGCATTGTTAGAGTTTAAATATATAGCAGATACACAGACGTGGGTGTTAAATAAAATAAATAATACAAACCAACAAATTTTAGAAATTGCGGGAGGTAATTAATTATGTATGAAATTATAAAAAGTGTAATAGAAAGCAAAGATTATGAATTAAAAGATTATCTTCACAAAATTAATAGAATGTACATTGAAAATGAAATAACAGAAGAACAAAAAAATGAATTAGACGAAATGGCTAGAAATAATGCAAATGCAGAAAATAGTTATGCACCTTTACAAGAACAAATAGACAAAGCATTTGAAGAAATTAATTTATTAAAAGAAACAATAAATGCTAACGCAATAGGAATGTCAGCTTTAAAAGATGCAGTTGAAAAATTAGGTGGAAAAATAGAAACACCTGCTGAGCAACCTAAAGAAGAATACCCACAATATATACAACCAACAGGAGCTCATGATGCGTATAAAATAGGAGATAAGATTACATACAATGGCAAGAAATATGTATGTAAAATAAATAGTTGCGTTTGGTCTCCTGATGTTTATCCAGCTGGCTGGGAAGAAGTTGTAGAAAGCGAGGAATAATATGGAAAACAAAGAAGAAAGTTTTGAAATACAAGTGTTAACTCGCTTAGCAGTTATAGAAAGCAAATTAGACGATTATAAAAAGATAGAAGATGTTTGCTATAGAGCTTACAACAATACAAAAGAAAATATTAAAGACATAAACAATCTAAAGGAAAAAGTTACATCTATCGAAAAAGACGTTGAAGGAATAAAAGAGCAACCAAGACAAAGGTGGTTTAGTTTATTAGGAACAATAATAAGTGTTGTTGTAACAGCGATAGTTACATTTATTTTAGCAAAAATAGGAATTAATTAGAAAGGGGGAAATAGCTATGGAAATAACAGTAGCAATAATAATAACAGCATTAACTTTAATAGCAGGAGAAATAACAAAATTAACAAGTTTAGATAACAAGTACATACCTTTGCAAAACATTATAATTGCAATAATATCTAGTATAGTATGCATTGCTTTTAAAGTAGAAGATATGTCTGTTTTAGAAACAATAGTAACATGTATATTTGGAACAATGTCTGCTGGTGGAATAGCAGATTTAAAGAAAATAACCCAAAAGGAGGAATAGTTATGGAAGATAATATTTTTAAAGAAACAGTAGAGTTTTCTCAAGAACTATATGAAAAAAATATAGCAGAAAATGAATTTAATGTTGAATATGAGGCAGGTGAAGACAATGCAAATAACTAATGTAATATGTCCAACATCAAAATATTCTATAAAATGTCCAGATGTAACAACTAAAGATGGAATATGCGTACATAACACAGCAAACGATGCAAGTGCTATGAGTGAAATATCATATATGTTAGGAAACAACAACAAAGTTTCATTTCATGCAGCAGTAGATAACTATAGAGTTGTAACAGGATTACCATTCGATAGAAGTTGTTATGCGGCAGGAGATGGAAGATATGGAAGTGGAAATGCACATAAAATAAACATAGAAATTTGTTATTCAAAATCTGGGGGAGAACGTTTTGAAGAAGCCGAAAATTTAGCAGCATGCTATATAGCTTATTTATTAAAACAATATGGTTGGGGTATAGAAAAAGTTTCTAAACATCAAGATTACTCTGGAAAATATTGCCCACATAGAACACTAGATATGGGCTGGGAAAGATTCTTAAATAAAATAAGAGAACAATTAGGATTACAAACACAACCAATAGAAGATAATAAAGATTATAGTGGAGGAAGTGATGAAGAAGTGAGAAAGTACGTAAATGGAAGCACAATAGAGAATATATATGCAGATACATCTTTAACTAAAAAAATAGGATATTTAAATCCAAGAGAAGAATGTGATTGTTTTGGAATATTCAACAACAGGCCTATGGTACGTTATAAAGTTGATAGTTCTAATAATTACAAGATAGGCTTTGCTAAATGGACAGGTGGAGTAAAATAAAACACAAAAGCTAGATTAGATTAATTTCTAGTCTAGCTATTTTTTTTAATTCTTTTAAAATCTTAAAAAATCCCTAAAAATCAAGTAAAGTAAGTATATTAATTCAAAATAAAAATCCTTTAAAATCGAACCTCGTAAGCCGACTTTTTGTTGATATTTCAAGAAAAATTATTCGTAAAATATTGCAAAAAAGGTATTGACAAAAAAAGAAAAAAAGTATATATAAATAGTAAATATACATGGTTAAAAAGACATCTACTTGTTATTATGTAAAATTTATGATATAATAATAAAAAAGTTGTGTCATTTTTTAACTTTTCTAATAATATAGTATTAAAAATATAAAATGTGTAATAATAATTGAAAGGAGGTATAAAAATGGTTAATAATCTTTATAAATCTAAAGTCTCAAAATTAATTGAAAAGGCACAAAAAAAAGGATTAATAAAAAAATATGATGTTTTTTGTGAAACAGAAGAAGGTAAAAAGATGGCTTTATCAAAAGATGAAACCATATATTATACTTCTGTAAAAAAAGGAGAGGCGAAATAGATGAAGCAATTTGATGTAGGAGACATTGTGTTTGTAAGCAATTACGAATACAAGAGTGGAACAAATGGAAAAAATCATAGTTTCGTTATAATTGATGATGGACAAGCAGTTGATATTAATTATTTTGGTTTTCTTTTATCATCAAAAACTGCAAAGGCTACATATCCTTATAATGAGATACTAGATAAGAATGATATAAACAATTTAAGAGAAAACAGTATTGTAAAATGTGATGACTTAATTGAAATATCAGAGACTAATATAAAATTTAAAATTGGGACTGTAGAGCAAGAAGACTTGGAAAGATTTATTGATACATATTCTAGATATTTAGAAGAGAACTAATCATAGTTCTTTTTCTTTTCGACAAATTTCTTGCGACAAGATAAATATTAAGTGCTATAATATAAACAAGAGGTAAAATAAAATTAAAATAATATTATAATAACATTAGAAGTTTGCTTTTAGGCAGGCTTCTTTTAAAATTTTCGTAAAGTTGCCCAAATGCAACAAGATACATGATATACAGAAAACTGGACATACTAAAGACAAGGTGATTTTATGAAAATTGAAATATTAATTAAAAAGATACGATTAGAACAGAATATGACATTAGAAACTTTATCAAAATTATCTGGAATAAGTAAAGGACATTTAAGTAAAATAGAAAGACAAGAGAGAGAACCAAAATTATCTACTCTAATTCAAATAGCATTAGCTTTAAAAGTAGATATCAAAGAATTATATAAAATAATACCATGACACTATAAAAACGTGTCATTTTTTATTTTCGTAAAAGAAAAAGGCACTTTCATAAAATGTTGCCCAAATGCAACTTGATAGGATATATCTATACATCAAGAGCTCTTAATAAAGAAAAGGAGAAATAGATGTATGAAAGATGTAGTATTAGATGAAGCAATGAAAGAATTAAATTGGAGAGAAAAGATTATTGTAAAAATACTTGCAAAAACTTTCTATAAGGTGTATAAAATAGGTATAACATTCGGATTTAATAACAAATAAAAAGTAATGCAATAAGCAATGCAATAGGATAAAATTTTAACATTTTAGTAGAATATTCATAAGATATAGAATTTAAGAGAAACAAGGTAAAATCAACGCGCAAAGAGTCATAAAATAAAAAGAGAATTGTTTAAAAATTCTCTTTGTTGGTGCACCAGGAGGGATTCGAACCCCCGACCTTCCGGTTCGTAGCCGAACACTCTATCCAACTAAGCTACTGGTGCATACATATGTATTATAAGGCAAAAATAAAAAAATTTCAAGAAAATTTAAAAAACTTTTAAAAAAATGTTGCAAATTTCTTATTTTTATGATATATTATATAAGCGGTTGACTTCGAGGCGTAGCGCAGTTGGTAGCGCGCGTGGTTTGGGACCATGAGGTCGCAGGTTCGATCCCTGTCGCCTCGACCAATTATAAAAAACTTGTATCTCTTAAATATAAAGAGATACAAGTTTTTTTTGCTATTAAAAATAATGCAGTAATACTGCAATAGAAATTCATTTAAATATATATTATAACATAACAAATAACTATTAAGTAAGCGGTCAACAAAAAGACGTATTGAAACCTTCTAAAATGAGATGTAAGATAAAAACATCAAAATTTTAGGAGGTTTTAAAAAT
>CAWVDV010000111.1:0-3964 GCA_963928115.1 Bacillota bacterium
TATTTATACCATGTTTCAACTCCATAGAATGAACAAAACCAATTAGGTTTTTTCTCTCCTACCAATCCAGAGTTAAATGCGACAACATATTTATTATTATACAAACTTAAATATGGAGCATCTGACTTATAAATCTCTATCAAACGAGAATATCTTTCTTTTAATACATTTTCATCTGTTGTATTTTTAACTTCATTCATAATATTTGTAATTTCTTCATTAGTATAATTAGCTAAATTACCATCTCCAAAAAACGTAGTTAAATCTGGTGATGTAGATAATGTTAAAGTACATAATGCAATATCGTAATTTTTATTATTTATTCTATTTGTATATTCTTCATCAGAAGCTTGCACTATATTTATTCTAATACCTTGTGCTTCCAACTGGGTTTTAATGTTTTGTGCAACAGAAACTTTTGTAGCATCACTTGCTTTAACTAACAAATTTAGTTCTATTCGCTGTGTCCTTCTGTTTATTGTTTTTTGCCAAGAACTTGAACGATATGTCCAACCTGCTTCTTCTAGTACTTGCCTTGCTTGGTCTACATTATATCCACTACTAGCTGTTCCTTCTTGATATAACCAACTACCATAATCTAATGGAAAACTACTAGTATATGCTTGATTGTTAAATATAGATGATACTATATTATCCTTATCTATAGAATAAGATATTGCTCGTCTTACTTCAATGTTAGAAAGTAACTCATTTTGAGTATTAAATGCTAAAAATGTATGGTCTCTTCCCTTCATCTCATTTGGTGTATATCCTATTGTTCCAATATATTCTGATAAACTTGTATTATCTGTTGCTACTAAATCTAAGTTTCCTACTTTAAAGCTATTATATAATTCTCCTATTGATGAATATAGATTTACTGTAATTGTTTCTAAAGTTAGAGGTGTATTTTTTATATCCCACCAAGAATCATTTTTCACTAAAACTATATTTGATGAATCAACAGTACTTATTTTATATTTACCTGTTCCTATCGGCTGACTATTTTTAGTAGTTGTTACAAAATCTTCACCTTCATAATAATCTTTTGACAATATTGGAAATGTCAAATAATATTCAAAAAATGGAACTTCTCTATCTAAACTTATTTTTACTGTATAATCATCCATTATTTCTATAGCAGTTACATATTGAACATTATATGAATAAATTGAAGAAACTTCTTTTAGTCTATCAATTGTAAACCTAACGTCTTCTGCAGTAAACCTTTGTCCATCTGACCATCTGACATTTTCTCTTAACTTAATTAAATATGAATTATCACTCTGTTTGGCCCACTCTGTTGCTAGACATGGCTCTGCTTTATAATCTGAAGTTAAATTTACTAATGGTTCATAAATCAATTTTGTAATATCTTGCACATTTTTATTATTACTCAAAATAGGATTTATCGTATCTAACCCAGCAATTCCCACCTTAATTTCTTTCACTTGTTCTTCTTCATTTGATGTGCTTTGCTCTTCTAAATTGATTTCTTCTTGGTCTTGTCTGATTTTTAAAACTGCGAAGATTAATATTCCTATGATAAAAATGATAAAAACGTATTTTATCCAATTTGATTTCATATTTATCAAATTCCTTTCATAAGTTGTATATTCTATTTTTATAATTCTTTATTCTTAGCCTATCATACATTAAATTTGATAAAATTTCAAGATTTTAAATATATTTTTTGAAATGCAATCATTACTGTTTACATATTACCAGAAAATGTCAAAAAAAGCAATGGTTTTTATCTTTTTTCCATAAAAACTCATCGCATTTTTCGACATTTTTCATATATGTTTATCACTTATTGTAAATTAAGTTCTTGACTCCACTATCAATTTTATACCAGTTCTATCTTCTCCTTCAACCTCTACTTCAGCAAATGCTGGTATACATACTAAATCAACTCCTGATGGTGCAACAAATCCTCTTGCTATGGCAACAGCTTTTACCGCTTGATTCAGCGCTCCTGCTCCAATTGCTTGCATTTCTGCTTTGTTTGATTCTTTCACTAATCCAGCAATTGCTCCTGCTACTGAATTAGGATTTGATTTTGATGAGATTTTCAAAATTTCCATTCTCTTTTCCTCCTATTAATTTATTTTTTGTTGCAACTTTTATGGTTTTATTTTATATTATCTGGAAATATTTGTAAAGTCTTTTTTGGAAATTTCTTACAAAACTCATCGCATAATTTATAACTATTCGACAATTATTCATATTAGATTTTATATTAAGTTTTAATATTTTATTTTGTGCCAAAAATTTCAAAATGTGTTTTAAATATTTATTCTTTTTATATCTTTTACTTTGTTTGTATTATCATCAACATCAAAGACTACTCCATTTAACATTGTCTCTCCTGTTGCAATTTTATATCTTTCTGGTAATGTAGTTTCAAATCTTTTTATAGAAACTTGAATCTCCATTCCAATCACTGAATTTTTAGGACCTGTCATTCCAATATCTGAAATATACCCTGTTTTGTTTGGCAATATCTTTTCATCTGCTGTTTGTACATGTGTATGTGTGCCAAAAACCGCTGTTGCTTTACCATCCAAGAAATATCCCATTGCTATTTTCTCAGCAGTTGCTTCTGCGTGAAAGTCTACAAATATCATATCAACATCTTTTTCTATTTTATTTATAATGTCTCTTGCTATGATAAATGGATTTTCTGAAAGGACATTTATATCAACTCTTCCTATTAAATTAATTACTGCTATCTTCTTATTTTTGCAATTATAAATTCCATATCCTTTTCCGACTACTCCTTTTGGGTAATTTGCTGGTCTAATTAATTTTGGATGGTCTATAAATTTGAAGATATCTTTTTTGCCCCAAGTATGATTTCCCATTGTTATGCAATCTACGTTGCAGGATAATATATCATCAAAGTTTTTTTGTGTCATTCCCATTCCTTCTGCTGAATTTTCTCCATTAACAATTACAAAATCTATATTTTCTGTTTGCTTTATTTTGTTTATTTCTTTCTTTAATTTTTGAATTCCTGCATTTCCTATTAAATCACCTACTGCTAAAATTTTCATTTTTATTATCATTCCTTTCTAAATTGTAATTATTTTTTAAGCATCTTAACTTCTCTTAACATATCATTTTATTTTTCTATTTTATAATACTATAACATTTTCTTTTATGCAAGCAAAAAATAAATAACAAATTCCTTGCATAAAGACATTTCTTGCTATGTAAACTAATAGGATTAATATATTTTAAAAAGCCAGTCTTGAATTCAAAACTGACTTGTTTCGTTCATAGATAGGGTTAATTTAAATTATCAAACAAAATGAAAAAGTACTTTTTTCACTTTTTTAGAAGGATATTGTATATATTTCAAAAAAGATTCAATTTTTTCACATATATCCTTTACTTCTTTGCAAGTAAAATTTTTATAATTATAAGATATCCTTGAAATATCTATTCTATCCTCTTTTGCTTTCTCAATATCTGACTCTTCTATAGCATCTGGCCAGCAATGTATTACATCATGAACCATATTGAATTCGGCTTTAAAACCAGATTCAATATCAATGATATATGTTTTTCCAACATTATTTGTATCAACAATTACCTTTTGTCTGTCAAAATACATAAGTTGCCTCCCTATCAATTATTATACCTGTCATATCTATGAACTATATATATTTTACCACTTTTTTTATACTTTTTCAATGTACTTAACATAAATTTAACAATTTAGAGATAAAACAAAAAAGCTGTAGCTTTTACACTACAACTTTCTATTTTTATAACGTTCAATATTTTATTTAGCATAATCTGCAACTCTAGTTTCACGAATTACATTAACTTTTATTTGACCTGGATAATCCATTTCATCCTCAATTCTCTTTGCAATATCTCTTGCAAGTATTGTCATTTTATCATCAGATATCCTATCCGGTTTAACAAGAATTCTTATTTCTCTACCAGCTTG
>CAWVDV010000112.1:0-4573 GCA_963928115.1 Bacillota bacterium
AAGATACTCTTTTAATGTTAGAATAGAAATCAAATGTTATAAAAAATTCACAATTTAGACATAAATTTAAAGTATAATATACGTAAAATCGAATGTGTAAAATAAATAAAAGGAATGAGGTTAAAATGATTAATGATTGTATTTTAATTGTAGATGATGAAGCAAGAATGAGAAAGTTAATAAAAGACTTTTTAACAGCAAAAGGATATTCTACTTTAGAAGCAGAAGATGGAGAAAAAGCATTAGAAGTTTTTGAATCAAATCAAAATAAAATTTCATTAATTTTGTTAGATGTTATGATGCCTAAATTAGATGGATGGTCAGTTCTAAGACAAATCCGTCAAACTTCAAAAGTTCCAATAATCATGCTAACTGCTAGAGGAGAAGAACAAGACGAATTATTTGGGTTTGAATTAGGTGTTGATGAATATATATCTAAACCATTTAGCCCTAAAATATTAGTTGCAAGAGTTGAAGCAATTTTGAAGAGAACTGCTCCAGATGTAAAAGATGTAAAAGACTATGGTGGAATAGAAATAGATAAAGAAGGAAGAACAGTAAAAGTAGATGGAAAGCCAATTGAGCTTAGCCTTAGAGAATATGAACTATTAACTTATCTTGTAGAAAATAAAGATATTGCTTTATCACGTGATAAAATATTAAATAATGTATGGAATTATGATTATTATGGAGATTCAAGAACAATAGATAGTCATATAAAGAAAATACGTCACAAATTAGGAAAAAAAGGTAAATATATAAAAACCATGAGAGGAGTAGGTTACAAATTTGAAGTAAAATAGCTTGATGGTTAAAGCTATTTGTCTATGAAAGGAACGAAGTTAAAATGAAAGCAAAAATAGAGAAAATAAAACAAGCTCTTAAATCAGTAAGGGTTAGACTATTTATAACTTTATCTGTAGTAATTTTATTAATAATTTTATTTTTAATATTAGTAAATAACTTTGTTTTTGGACAATTCTACTTATTCAGTAAAACAAGAGCATTAAAAGATGTATACAATACGGTCAATAATTATTATAATAATGAAGAAAACGAAAACTATTCAATTGGTTCAGTTTTAGAAAAAATTGCTATAAAAAATAATTTTGACATATTAATAAGAAATGAGCAAAACATCAATGTATATACTTCTGATAAAGATTTTTTATCAACATTAGGTGAAATGAGTGAAATGACAAATAGATTCCATACTGAATCAGGAGAAGTAATTGAAGAAGGAGACAAATATACAATAAAAAGAATGAGAGATAATAATAATGGAGTTACATATATATTATTATCATCAGTATTAGATAATGGATATTTACTATATATAAGAATCCCAATAACATCAATACAAGAAAGTGTAAAAATATCAAATAATTTCTTATACTTAATGGCAGGATTTGCAATACTAATTGCAGCTGTTATAGTTTCTTATGTATCTAGAAAATTTACAGACCCTATTTTAGAATTGAATAAAATAGCAAAAAATATGTCAAATCTAGACTTTAGCCATAAATATCAAATTACAGATGCAGGAGACGAAATAAACAATTTAGGAAGAAGTATTAACATCATGTCAGAAAAACTAGAAAAGACTATAAAGCAACTAAGAAGAACTAATAATGAACTAGAAAGAGATATAGAAGAAAAATCAAAAATAGATGAAATGAGAAAAAGTTTCATATCAGATGTATCACATGAATTAAAAACACCTATTGCTTTAATACAAGGATATAGTGAAGGATTGCTTGAAAATGTAAATTCAGATGAAGAAAGCAGAAAATTCTATGCTGAAGTAATCTTAGATGAAACAAATAAAATGGATAAACTTGTTAAAAAATTATTAGACTTAATGAAATTAGAATATGGAAAAAGAGAATTTAATGACAAAGAATTTAATATTGTTGAATTAGAAAAAGAAGTAGTAAGAAAATCACAAGTAATGCTAGAAGAAAAACAAGCCAAAGTAGAGTTTAAAACACCAGAAGAAATAAATGTTATTGCAGATGACTTTTATATTGAACAAGTAATTACAAATTATTTGACAAATGCAATTAAACACGTGGAAGAAAAGTATGGAAACAAATATATTAGAATAGAAAATGAAGTAAATATAGAAAAAAATAAAGTAAGAATAAAAGTATTTAACACTGGAGAACAAATCGAAGAAGAACAAATGACAAAAATTTGGAATAGATTTTATAAAATCGACCAATCAAGAAATAGAAATGATGGTGGAACAGGTATAGGATTGTCATTTGTAAGAGCAATTATGAACAACTATGGAAATAATTATGGTGTTATAAATCATGAAGATGGTGTGGAATTCTACATAGAACTTGATTTGGGAAATTTGCAGAAGTAAGAAAAAAGATGTATATTTCTTCCCTAGCTTAATAAGAGTTAGGGGAGTTTTTTAATATTTTTTATATAAATTTTTACTTAGAAACACAAAGGTTCGACACACTTTTGTCGAATTATGCGATGAAAAAAGCTTTACAACTGGAAAAAAATGTAATATAATATTTTTAGAGTTAAATTTAATTCAAACTAGATTTGTTCAAAAGTTTTTTCGAAAAAATCAAGTTTTCCACACAAAAGAACAATAAAAAAATAAGATTGGAGATGATAAAAATATAAAAAAATATATTTATACCAATACTTTTATTAATGTCTTAACTTTTATAATTAGTATTTCAATATTTTTTATCATAAATTTTTGTTATTCTAATTTAGATTTTTTGTCACAAAAAGCATCTTTAAAAGCAGGATTCACAACAAATGAAAATTATATAGAAACAGCAGACATACAAACATCTAACGAAATTAGTTCGAATATTCAAAATCAAGAAAATATTGATAATTATAGAGTTCAAACCAAAGATAAAAGTGAAAATTGGTATATAGAAATTCCATCAATTTCTTTAAAAGCAGAAATACAAGAAGGAACAACTAAAGAAATCATGGACAAGTATGTTGGACATTTTGAAGAAACAGAAAACTGGATAGGAAACATAGGATTAGCAGCACACAATAGAGGGTATGAAAATAATTATTTCAAAGACATAAAGAAATTGAAGGAAGGAGACATCATTAATTATTGTTATAACAATAATATACGCAAATACATAGTAAAAAAACAAGTAATAATTGAAGACACTGATTGGACATATCTAGAAAATACAGAAGAAAATACACTAACATTAATCACATGTGTTGAAAATGAACCTAAGTACAGAAGATGTGTACAAGCAACAGAAGAAAATAATAATATAGAAAAAAGTGAGATAAATTAATTAAACCAAAAAAGGATGTGAAGTTTATTGGTAAAAACTAAAAAAATATTAAAAAAACTACTTTTAGTCAGTTCATTAATATTACTAAGTTCATTAGTATTTATAAACTCTTCAAATGCAGTAACCTTGGATGCTGCCCATGTCTATTCAATTGGAAGATGTCCATATTTACTAAAATATCAAGGTTCAGCGAGAATCGTAGATTATGTACAATATGACTATAATGGAGTATCATATCCAGCATACTGTTTAGATAAAACTAAAAAACGGAGCAGATACAAATGGATACACAGTTTCAATTGAAGATACAATTAAAGATGTAGGTTTGTGGCGATATCTAATAAATGGATATCCATATAAAACAATAGAAGAATTAGGATGTGCAACTAAAGAAGAAGCATTTACAGCAACAAAACAAGCTCTATATTGTTATATACATGGAAATGATATAAATGATTATGAGCCAATAGGAGAAGCAGGAGTAAGAACCTTAAATGCAATGAAACAAATTATAGCCAATGCACAAAACTCTACTGAAACAATGATTTCTAATACAATTCAAATAAATAAAAATGATGATGATTGGAAGCAAGATGATATAGATAAAAACTATTTATCAAAAACATTTTCAGTATCAGCAGATACTACAATAACATCATATCACATAACATTAAGCAAAGATAATAATCAAGATTTAGGTGGAATAAAATTAACAAATTTGCAAAATCAAGAAACCAGTGATTTTGAGCCAGAAGAAAAATTTAAAGTATTAATACCTATAAAAAATCTTACAGAAAAAGGGGAATTTAATTTATCAGTAGAAACAAAAATAGAAACAAAACCAGTATTATATGGAAAAGCTCCAAACAGTACAAATCAAGACTATGCATTAGTAGCAGCAACTTATGATGATGGAAGAGGAAGTACAAAAGATAGTTATCCAAAAAATGAAACTAAAATCATAATAGTTAAAAAAGACAGCGAAACAGGAGAAAAACTTGCAAATGTAGAATTTGAATTACTAGATGAAAATAAAAATGTAGTATATTCTGGGTTAAAAACAAATGAAGAAGGAATAATTGAAATAAATAATATTGTGCCAGGCATATATTATTTGAGAGAAACAAAAGGAATTGAAGGTTATCATGAATATGAAAAACTAATTGACTTTGAATTAGATTTACATGAACAAATAACAATAGAAGTTAATAATACAAAAGAAGATGAACCAGAAATTGAAGTTCATAAAACAGAAAGAACAAAAGAAG
>CAWVDV010000113.1:0-4467 GCA_963928115.1 Bacillota bacterium
AAATATAGTATAATATCTGTAATTTAAGGGAGAAAAGTTAAAGATATTTTTAAAACGATAAAAGTTACAGTTCAAGAGATAGAAGATTATATTTTAAAAGAGATACAAACATTATTGTATATAGATATTAATAGGTAATTAATTATGAAAAAGTTATTATATGCAACAGGAAATAAATATAAAATTGAATCTATGAGAGCAAGAGTTAAAGGAATGGATATTGAAATAATTTCACCTAATGATTTAGGCATTAAAGTTAATGTTGTGGAAGATGGTAAAACAGTAGTAGAAAATACTATAAAAAAGGCAAAAGTATATTATGATGCTACAAAAATACCAACAATTGCAGGAGATACAGCATTGTATATTAAGGAATTTGAAAAACAACCTGGGTTATATGTCCATAGAATTAATGGTAAAGAATTAACAATGGAAGAAACATTAGAATATTATGTACAAGCCTTAGAGAAGGTTGGTGGAACAAGTGAGGCATATTATTATACAGGACTTGTAATTATAAAAGATGGTAAAGAATACAGCAAAGAAATAAAAGAAGATAAATTTATATTTACATCAAAAATGAGTGATAAACCTTCTAAATATGATGGATTATCAAGAATTCAAATTGATCCAAAATTAAATAAATATATATGCGAATTAACAGAAGAAGATATAAAAAGAAGAAATAATACTTTTGACGTAGAATGTGTTAATTTTATAAAATCAATAATTTAAAAAGTTATATGAAAAAAGTGGCAAACATAAATTAGACAGAAGTAACTTTTAAATTATTTGTATTAAAAACACAGATTTCTAATTAGATATCTGAAAATATGTAGGAGGTAAAAATCTCCTACATATTTTTTAATGTGCTATGCCCAATGCTAACAAGTTAAGGAAAAAGAACAAACAATAATCAAAATCTATCCTTTAAATTATTCAAAAACTTTATTTTCAATTGAATAATAACAACATAAACTATAACAAAAATACCAATTTTAAAAACTGTTTCAACTAAAATAGAAGAAAAAGTAAAAGGTATATTACATGTAATAAAATATGCAAAAATACAAGCAATTATAGGAAAAATGATAAACTTAAAAGGGTTAATGTAATATTTAATTTTAGATTTCAATTGCAAAATACTAACAGTAAAATTTAGAAGTTCACTAACAAAAATACTTAAAATATATCCAGTAATTCCTAGATGTGGAACTACAAAATAGATAATAGCAATTGTAATTGCTAGGTCCAAAATATTGCAAAACATTACACTAGTTTGTTCATTTATTCCTTTCAAAATATTATCAATTATATTGTCAACATACATAAAAAATACTAATGGGGCAAGTAACTTAATCATAGGTGCTGCTTCTAAACTTTGATATATAGCTAGACTTAACTCATTAGAGAAAAAGAAAAAAATTCCAGTTACACATATACAAAATAAAGAAGCAGCTTTAAAAATTTTATTACATACATCTTTCATCCTTTTATAATATTTACTTGCAAGTAACCTTGAAAATTCAGGAACAAGTAAACTGCTAAAAGATGCAAAAAATACATTTGCGTATAACAAAACAGGTAATACCATTCCATTAATTAAACCATATTGAGAAACAGCCATAGAATATGTAAGTCCAGACATTTCTAGTCTAATCGGAATTAAAAATTGTTTTAATGAAGAAAGACCTGAACGTATATATGATGTTATTGCAATAGGAAAAGATATTGAAAATATTTGCTTTTTCATTTGAAGAGAAGTAGACCTCTTATTTAAATATTTTCTTATATCAACTAAATAGAAAATCATATTTAATGAAAAAGAGAAGAATTCTGAAATTACATCACCTAAAATTAATGAAATACAAATATATTCAATTCCTTTAGAAATATTAAAGTGTAATAAAATTAATGTTGCAACTATTTTCATAGTCATTTCTACTGTTTGTGATATAGCGCCTTTATAGGATTTGCCAACAGATGAAAAATATCCATTTATAACAGAAGAAATAGCAATAAAAGGAAGTCCCAGAGCAATTACATAGATTGGGGTATTTGAAACAGTTGCTTTCAGCCAAGACTCTGAAACCATTGGTGCAGCAAGAAAAATTATAAATCCAGAAATTAGACTTAATATTACTGAAAACCAGATACAAGTTTTTGTTGCATTTATTCCTGTTATATAATCTTTTTTTGCAAATCTTTCTGAAACTATATATGTGCAAGCAATTCCAATTCCAGAAGTAGCAATTGTAATTGCAAAATTGTATACAGACATAATTAAGCTAAAAGTTCCGATTGCTTCTGTTCCAACTTTATTAGATATGTATATATTAAATACTAAACCGATTCCACGCATAAATAATGTTGTGAGTGTTAAAATAAAGCCATTTATTAAAAATATTTTTGCTTTTCTCAAATGTATCACCATTTAAGTTTATGAAGAAAGTTTAAAAAATATTGACATTTTAACTAAATAAAAGTATAATTAATATGTACTATATAAAGAGAGGAAGAGAATTATGCTTGCAAAATATTGGAAAAAAATCGGAATGTTAATTTTAATAATTGCTTGTGTATTTAATATTATGAATAAATTAGTACATAAATTATCCTTAAACAAAGAAATGATTTATTCTGCAACATACATGCAGGAAGAAAATTCTAAAAAATAGAAAATATATTAAAATAACACTTGAAAAAATAGATAAAATATGTTATTATAAAAAGCAGTCATGTTATTAAATACGAGAAAGAGGTGAACTAGAATGAAAGAAGGAATACATCCAAACTATAACCAAACAACAATCACATGTGCATGTGGTAATGTTTTAGAAGTTGGTTCAACAAAAAAAGATTTAAAAGTAGACGTATGCTCTAAATGCCATCCATTCTGGACAGGAAACTTAAGACAAGAAACAGTTGGTGGTAGAGCAGATAAATTCAAGAAAAAATATGGTTTAGCATAATAAAATGTCGTATTGGGGACGTTTCTCATACGACATTTTTATATTTTTAATATTTAGTTTTTAAATAATTTTTTTATATCTTTTTCTGTTATATAGTCATAAACATCTAATTTTTCTTTTTTATTTGAAAGAGGAGCTTCTACAAATCCTTTTGGAGTTAAAAATATTGGATAATTAAAAACATCCATAAATATTTCTACATTCCCATTGTCATTGGAATCATATCCATACCCAATTTGAATCCATTCATTATTTTCATTTTTTATGAAAAATAAGATATATGGTTGATAATATTCTTCAGGATCCATGATTTCAAAAGTTGCTAAGTATATATTTTGAAATTCTAATCCCTCAACAATAAACTTTTTAATATATTTAATATCTAATAAATTCATTTTTCTAGCATCATCAGGCATATAATCATAATTTTCTAGTTTTTTTACGGGTGTTGGATGATTACAATTTATATAATATAAATTAACTGTATTGCCTAAGTCATAGTCTATATATGATTTCATGTCTAATTTTCCCCATAATTCAATTAAGTTAGTGTTTTTAGACTTTTTAGTTAGTTCTAAAAGTTTATTAGCATTTAGATTTTCAAAAAAATCATAATCTACATCTGTGTCGTTTGCAAATCGTCCTTTTATATAAAGTTCTTCTAAATCAAAATCATATAATCTTTTTCGTGCTTTTGTTTTTTGTAGTGAATCAAATATTCCCATATTAGTTCAGTCCTTTCTTATGTATAGATTTTTAATATATATATATTTTATATAATATTTTTCAAAATACTGCAAGTGTTCTAAAAATACTGCTAAAATTCCTTGCAAAATGTCCTAAAATGTAATAAAATAGAAAAGCAGAAAAACAGCAAAAAGACGATAGGAAGGTTTAGAAAAAATGAATGAAATAGAAGAACAAAAACAATACATGCAAAAAGTAAAAGAAATAAATGAAAATAATAAAAAACTAAAATACACAATCCTAACAATGGGATGCCAATTAAATGAAAATGACTCAGAGAAACTATGTGGAATGTTAGAAGAAATGAGTTATGAAAAAACAGAAAACGGACAAGAAGCAGATATAGCATTATTTAACACTTGTTGTGTTAGAGAAAATGCTGAAGATAAATTATTTGGCAAACTAGGAGAACTAAAAAGACTAAAAGAAGAAAAAGGTATAATTATTGCTATTGGTGGATGTATGATGCAGGAAAAACACATAACAGATAAAATAAAACAAAGTTATCCATTTGTAGATATAATATTTGGAACTCATACTCTACATAAATTTCCACAAGATTTATACAAAGTATTAACACAAAAAACAAAATTAGAAGATATATTGGATATTGATGGAAAAGTATATGAAGGTTTACCAATAAAAAGAGATAGTAATATTAAAGCATCTGTAACGATAATGAATGGATGCAATAATTTTTGTAGTTATTGTATAGTTCCATATGTTCGTGGAAGAGAAAGAAGCAGAG
>CAWVDV010000114.1:0-2932 GCA_963928115.1 Bacillota bacterium
TTATAATTGATACAAAAGCATATTCTAACGGGTATAATTTGCCTATTGCTCAAGTTGATGAAATGATTAGATATGTCGAAGAAAATAATAAAAGAGAAAAAGAACGTAATCCAAATGAATGGTGGAATAATTTTAATAGTGATATTAAGCAATTTTATTTTTCTTTTGTCTCAGGTAAATTTATTGGAAATATTGAAGAAAAACTTCAACGTATAACTATTTTTACGGATATTTATGGAAATGCAATGACAATTGCTACATTGTTGTATATAGCAAATGAGATAAAAGCAAAACGAATGAGTAATAAGGAATTTGTAAATTATTTTAATGATAAAGTTTATTAATAATAAAAACATAAAATAGGAGGTATATTTATGGACAATAACGAAGTAATTGTAAAATTAGCTTCTAATTTAATTGAAATATCTGCTAGAAATACAGCAACTTATATAGCGGATAAAATAAAAACAAGTAAAGCTAAGAAAAATGATAAGGAAACAATTAATGAACTAGAGGAAATTATACAAAATTTATTAAATGATAAAATAGAAATTCAAAGAATAGCTCAGGCATATGAACAGGAATTAACATCACAAAAAATTACTGAAAAAGATATTGAATATATTACCAATAATTTACTACCTGTTTTTAGTAAGTTTATTCCTCAAGATAAAGTTAACGATTTAGAGCAAATAAAGTCATTATTATCAGTAGAGACACTTACTATAATGCAATTATTAGGATTTAACTATAAAAGAGCAATTGGAGAACCATTAACATTATTGTTGCAAAAAACTATAGAGTCTAGAATTCCAGTAGATTCAACTATAAATAGTAAATGGGCTTTAACGATGGCGAATATAGCATTAGATAAAGAAGCTACTAAAAGGTATTATAGATTAATGGGACAAAATATGGAAGATGTTTAAAATTTAAAATAAGATTAATCAGTAAGAAATTTATGATACATGCTATAAAAACATACTAAAGAAAAGCAAAATAATATCTGTAATTATAATTACAGAATTATTTTGCTTTATATATTTTATTTAAATAATACTATATAGCAAATCAAAAAAGGAGAATATTATGGTAAAGATAGATAAAATACAACAAGCGATAATGAGATTAAATGGTGGAAACTTTCAACAAATAATGGATGAATATTTATATAGAAAATATAAGTTTACTAATATTACTAGATTAGGTAGTAAAATTGCTTCAAGTAAAACTACTAAAGGAACCCCTGATACATATGTAGAATTAGAAAGCGGAAAATATATTTTAATAATGTATGGTACTGTTGAAGAAAGTGCATATTCAAAATTGAAACAAGATATTATAGATGCATATAATATAGATAAAACATATATAGATGAAAGTAAAATAAAAAAAGTAATATGTTGTTATACTTCAAATAATATAAATATAAATCAAAGAGAAGAGTTAAAAAAAATATTTAAGAATAAAGAAGTAGAACTAATTGGAATTGATGATTTTTCATATGATATTGCACATAATTTTCAAGCAATAGCTAATACATATTTAGACATTTCAGTTGATAGTGGTCAATTTTGTGACATAGATGAATTTATAAAAAAACATGATAAAAACAGTATTAATGCACCATTAGATATTGAATTTTTGGAACGAAAAGAAAAAAGAGATATATTGAAAAATTTAGAAGAAGAAGAATTTATACTTTTAATTGGAAAAGCAGGTATTGGAAAAACGAAGTTAGCTGTAGAGGTGTGTAAAGAATATACTAGAATACACAAAGATATAAAGTGTTTTTGTATAAAAAATAATGGTAACGATATATATGATGATTTAGTTGATTATATAGAAAATGATAATAAATATTTAATTTTTATAGATGATATAAATGAAATGCATAGATTAAAAACTTTTATGGACTTTATAAACGATAAAAAAGAAAATTGTGAATTTAAAATAATTGCTACAGTCAGGGATTATGTATTAGAGAATGTAATGCTAAAATTAAAAGAATTCTATATGCCTAAAATATATGTTATAAATTGTATGGAAGACAATCAAATAAAAAAAATTATTGAAGATATATATTTAATTAAAAATTTACACTATCAAGAAAAAATTTTAGAAGTAGCAAATGGTAATCCAAGAATAGCTGTTTTATCAGCCAAAGGAATAGCAGAAAGCAAAATAAAAAATTTAAATAGTGTGATAGATATTTTTCAAAGTTATTATTTTCCTATAATTAAAGATAAGAGCTTAACAGAAAGTGATATATTAATTCTATTTTTAATATCTTTAATAGGTCCAATTGGATTAGATAATGATAAGGTGATAGAAATTATAAATAAATTCGGTTTTGATAAGAAAGTTTTTATAAAAACGATTCAAGAACTAAGCAAGTTAGAATTAGTGGACTATTATGAGGAAAAAGCAACAAAAATAAGTGATCAAAATTTTGGTAATTATATAATCTATAAAGTGTTAATAGAAGATAAAACAATAACGATATCTAATTTAATAGAAAAATTATATCCAAATTGTATATTAAAGATTATTGATGCTATAAATATGATATATTCGATTTTTTATGATAAAAACACAGAAGAGTATATATTATCAGAGATTAAATATATTTGGGATAAAGAACCATATTCATCTGATTCAAAATTTTTATATCATTTTTATAATGTAGATAGAACAAAAGCTATAAAAATGATAAAAGATGAAATTGATAATGAAGTAAGTAAAGAAATTAACTTAGTAGAATTTGATTTTAATAGTAAAAAAAATAATCAAAGAATAGATGATAAAAAAATTGAAATATTATCTAATTTTAAATATGGAGATTTAAATAGTGAAGCGATAGAATTGTTAATTAAATATTATAAAAAAAGAACAGATTTATTAATGGATTTTTACTTTGGGTTTATATTAA
>CAWVDV010000115.1:0-15434 GCA_963928115.1 Bacillota bacterium
TTGATGTTTATTTTCCTAGTTATTGTTGCCAATCTATGTTACAACCTTTTTTAGAAAGAAATATTAAAATTCATTTTTACTCTGTAAGATTTGAAAAAGGGAAATTTATATTTGATATAGATTGTAATAAAAAATGCGATTTGTTTTTTGCAATGAATTACTTCGGATTTGCGGCGAATAATATGGACTATTATATTGATAACTTTAAAAGAAAAAATGTGATTGTTATAGAGGATAGTACACATAGTTGGCTATCTCAAAGAAAATATAATAGAAATTCTGATTTTGTGGTAGCAAGTTTAAGAAAATGGTTTCCAATTATTAGTGGAGGAGTTTTGATAAATCCTTCCGGAAATATACGTTTAAGTGTAGAACAAAACTGGAGAGAAAATCAAAAGTATATCCAATTAAAAGAAAAAGCAATGAATAAAAAATATCAATATATAAATAATGATAAAAAGATAAATAAAACAGAATTTTTACAAGAATTTGCTGAGGCAAATAAAATATTAGAAGAAGATTACAAGAATTACAAGATTGATAAAATATCAGAAAAAATATTGATGAAATTGGATATAGAAAAAATTATTAGTAAGAGGAAAGAAAATGCAAATATTATATATCACTACTTAGAACAATCTCAAGATATAGAATATATAAGAAATACTGATTTAAAATATGATTGTCCAATGTTTGTGCCAATATTTTTAAAAAACAAAGAAAAAAGAGAAGTTTTAAGAAACAGATTGATACAAAAACAGATTTATTGCCCAAATCATTGGCCAATACCCAATATTATACAAGACAATAATAAAAAAGCAATTTATGATAAAGAAATTTCTCTAATATGTGATCAGCGATATTCAAAAAATGAAATAGAGGAGTATTTAAAGAGTATTTAGAAAAAATGGAGAGAAAAATGAAAAAAGATATCTATTTTGACATAAATTATGGAAAATTATATGAAACAATGGAAAATGGAAAAGCTGAAATTTTTGAATATGAAGATGATAATGGAAAAGTATCAAATCAATTTATATTAAGAAAAATTCCAACGGAAGTAGATGGGATTCAATATTTTGATATTGTTACTCCATATGGGTATGGGGGACCAATATTGGAAAATTATAAAGAAGGTAAAAAAGAAGATTTGATTAATGAATATTATAAAAATTTTAAAATTTATTGTGATTCTAAAAAAATTGTAAGTGAGTTTATAAGATTCCATCCAATATTAGAAAATGCACAAGATTTTAGAAAAATATACAATTCACAATGTATTAGAAAAACATTGGGAACAAATTTAAAAATATTTGAAAATCCAGTTGCTAGTGAATTTAGTAAAAGTTGCAGAAAAAATATTAGACAAGCAATAAACAAAGGTATTTCTTATAAAATTACAGAACAACCAGATAATTTAGAAACTTTTGAAAAAATTTATTATTCTACTATGGATAGAAATCATGCAACAGATTATTACTATTTTCCTAAAGAGTATTTTGACAATATATTAAAAAAGTTTAAAAATAATGTTATACTTGTAGAAGCGATTTATAAGGGGAAAACAATTGCAAGTGGGTTATATTTTATTTATAATAAAGTAATACATATTCATTTATCTGGAACTTTAAGTGAATACTTATATTTATCACCAGCATATATATTACGATATGCAGTCACATTATGGGGAAAAGAAAATGGATATGAATTAATTCACCATGGCGGTGGAAGGAGTAATTCAGAAGAAGATAGTTTATATAAATTTAAGAAACAGTTTGCAAAAAATACACAATTTGATTTTTATATTGGTAAAAAAATATGGAATCAGGAAATTTATGATAAATTATGCGAAATAAAAAAAGTGAATAAAAAGGAAGAATATTTTCCAGCATATAGAAAGGATTAAGAAATGAATATATTATATATGCCAGCTACATTTCCAAGCCCAGATGAAGGAAATAATATATATACTGATTTAGCAGAACAATTAAAAGAAAACGGTCATAATGTTTTAACTTTGGTGTTACAAGAAAAAAAGAACAATAAAGAAACGCAGTTTTTTTATGAAAGAGGAATAAAAGTACTTAGGGTAAAATCTGGAAATTTATATAATGTGAATGTGATTGAAAAAGCAATTTCATTTATTACATTGCAATCAACTTTAAAAAGAGCAATAAAATCATATTTAACTAATGAAAAATTTGATTTAATTCTTTTTATGGCACCGCCAGTTACGATGTGTAGTGTTGTAAAATATGCTATGAAAAAATTTAATGCGAAATCATATTTAATGCAAAAAGATATATTTCCGCAAAATGCAGTAGATTTAAAAATATTAAATAAAGTTAATCCTGTATATTGGTACTTTAGAGCTAAGGAAAGAAAAATATATAAAACTGCAACTAAAATAGGATGCATGTCAAAAGGTAATATAGAATATTTAATGCAACATAATAAAAACATTAATAAAAGTAAATTTGAATTATTTCCAAATACAATAAAATTAAACTGTAATGCAAAAGAAAATAAAAAAGTTGATTGTAGAAAAAAATATAACATATTACAAGATAAGTGTTTAGCAATCTATGGAGGGAATTTTGGAAAACCACAAGGAATTGAATTTTTGAAAGAAGTATTAAAAGAATATAAAGATAATAAAAAGATAAATTTCTTATTATTTGGACGAGGCACTGAGAAAGAAAATTTATCTAAATATATAAAAGAAAATAAAATAAACAATGCTATTTTAGAAAATTATATTCCAAGTGATGAATATAGTGAATTATTAAAACAAGCAGATATTGGATTAGTATTTCTGGATTATAGATTCACAATTCCTAATATACCATCAAGAACTTTATCATATTTTGAAAGTGGAATACCAATTATGGCAGCAACAGATAAAAATACAGACTATCAGGATTTTATAGAAAACGAAACAAAATCAGGATTATGGGCAGAATCAAATGATATAAATACATATAAAGAAAAATTAAATTATTTAATAGAAAACAAAGATAAACGAATGGAATTAGGAAAGAATGGTAGAGAATATTTAGAAAAAAATTTAACAACAGAGATGTCTGTTAAAATATTAGAAAATTCATATAAAGAAATGAAAGGAGAAAAAGAAAATGTTTAAAGACAAGGTTTTAATGATAACAGGAGGTACTGGTTCATTTGGACATGCAGTATTAAACAGATTTTTAAATACAGATATTAAGGAGATAAGAATATTTTCTCGTGACGAAAAGAAGCAAGATGATATGAGAAAAGAATATCAAAATGACAAAATTAAATTCTATATAGGAGATGTTAGAGATTTACAAAGTGTTAAAAATGCAATGTATGGCGTAGACTATATTTTCCATGCAGCAGCATTGAAACAAGTACCTAGTTGTGAATTCTTTCCACTAGAAGCTGTAAAAACTAATGTTTTAGGAACAGAAAATGTACTAACAGCAGCAATAGAAGAAGGTGTAAAAAAAGTAATATGTTTATCAACAGATAAAGCAGCGTACCCAGTAAATGCAATGGGAACTTCAAAAGCAATGATGGAAAAGGTAATTGTTGGTAAATCTAGAAATGTAGATCCAGACAAAACTACTATATGTGCAACAAGATATGGAAATGTTATGTGTTCAAGAGGTTCAGTAATTCCATTATTTATAGAACAAATAAAAGCAGGAAAACCTTTAACAATTACAGATCCAACAATGACAAGATTTATCATGAGTTTAGAAGAGGCAGTAGAGTTAGTTGTATTTGCTTTTAAAAATGCACAAGCAGGAGATATAATGGTACAAAAAGCACCAGCTTGTACAATTGGAGTGTTAGCTCAAGCAGTAAAAGAAATATTTGGAGCTGAAAAAGAAGAAACAAAAATAATTGGAATTAGACATGGAGAAAAAATGTATGAAACACTTCTTACAAATGAAGAATGCGTACATGCAATAGATATGGGAAACTTTTATAGAGTCCCTTGTGATAAGAGAGATTTGAACTATGAAAAATACTTTTCAGAAGGAAATGAAGAAAGATCAAAATTGACTGAATTTAACTCAAACAATACTAGAATTTTAAATGTAGAAGAAGTTAAAGAAAAATTGTTGCAATTAGATTATATTAAAAATGAATTAAAAAACTGGAAAAATCGAGACAATACACTAGAAGAAACATCAAAATTATTTGGTGCAAATTAATGAAAGGAAAGAATAGGATGAAAATTTTAGTAACAGGAGCAAAAGGATTTGTAGGAAAAAATTTGGTAGCTGAACTAAAGAATAGAGGCTATAGTGAAATTTATGAATGTGATATTAATACAACAGATGAGCAATTATCAGAATATACAAAAAATTGTGAATTTGTATTTCATTTAGCAGGAGTTAATAGACCAGAAAAAGAAGAAGATTTTATGAAAGGGAATTTTGGATTTACATCTATATTATTAGATAAATTAAAACAGAATAATAATAAAAGTCCTATATTAATTACTTCTTCTATTCAAGCAGAATTAGATAATCCATATGGTAAATCTAAAAAAGCGGGAGAAGAGCTAATGTTTAAATACTCTAAAGAAACAGGAGCTAAAGTGTACGTTTATAGGCTTACAAATTTGTTTGGAAAATGGAGTAGGCCTAATTATAATAGTGTAGTAGCAACATTTTGCAACAATATAGCACATAATTTACCAATAAAAATTAATGACCCAGAAGTGACATTAAATTTAGCATATATTGATGATGTATTAAATGAATTTATAAATGCAATGAATGGAAAAGCAAGCTTAAAAGATAATTACGGATATATACCAATAACTCACACTGTAAAATTAGGAGAAATAGCTGAACTAATTAATAAATTTAAGAAATCAAGAGACAATTTACAAATTCCTAATATGAAAAATGAATTCGAAAAGAAATTGTATAGTACATATTTAAGCTATTTGCCAGAAAACGAATTTAGTTATCCTGTAAAAATGAATATTGATAATAGAGGATCTTTTACAGAATTATTTAAAACAGAAGAAAGAGGACAAGTTTCAGTTAATATTTCTAAACCAGGAATAGTAAAAGGAAATCATTGGCATCATACTAAAAATGAAAAATTTGTTGTAGTATCAGGTAAAGGAATTATAAGATTTAGAAAAATAGATTCAGATGAAGTTATAGAATATAAAGTTAGTGGAGAAAAGATAGAAGTTGTAGATATACCATGTGGTTATACACATAATATTGAGAATGTTGGGGATACAGATATGGTAACTATAATGTGGGCTAACGAAATATTTAATCCAGAAAAACCAGATACATATTATATGGAGGTATAAAATGGAAAAATTAAAATTAATGACAATAATCGGAACAAGACCTGAAATAATTAGACTTTCAGCAGTAATAAAATGTGCAGATAAATATTTTAATCATATTTTAGTACATACAGGACAAAATTGGGATTATACTTTAAACCAAGTATTTTTTGAAGATTTAGGATTAAGAGAACCAGATTATTATTTAGATAGTGTAGGAAAAGATTTGGGAGAAACAATGGGAAATATAATTGCTAAATCTTATGAAATAATGCAAAAAGAAAAACCAGATGCAGTATTAATATTAGGTGATACCAATTCAGCATTGTCAGCTATCTCTGCAAAAAGATTAAAAATTCCAATCTTTCATATGGAAGCTGGAAATAGATGTTGGGATTGGAATGTATCTGAAATGATAAATAGAAAAATAGTTGATCATGTATCTGATATTAATTTACCATATACAGAACATTCAAGAAGATATTTACTATCTGAAGGAATAGATGGTAAAACAATTTTTGTAACAGGTTCTCCAATGAGAGAAGTATTAAGAGACCACATTGATGAAATTGAAAAAAGTAATGTGTTAGACAGGTTGAATTTAGAAAAAAATAAATATATAATAGTATCAGCTCATAGAGAAGAAAATATAGACAATGAGGATAATTTCATGTCTTTAATGACTGCGATAAATGATATTGCAGAAAAATATAAAATGCCAGTAATATATTCTACACATCCAAGAAGTCAAAAATTTATAGAACAGAGAAAATTTAAATTTCATCCATTAGTACAAAATTTAAAACCATTTGGATTTATGGACTATAATAAATTACAAAAAAATGCTTATTGTGTTTTATCAGATAGTGGAACATTATCAGAAGAAAGTGCAATGTTAGATTTTGCAGGAGTTTTGATAAGAACATCGACAGAAAGACCAGAAGTATTAGACAAAGGTTCAGTTGTTATTGGTGGAATTACTGATAAAACAGTAGAGCAAGCATTAGAATTAGCAGTTTCTATGAGAGATAATAAAGAAGAAGTAGTAATGGCAGAAGATTATGCCGATACAAATGTGTCTGTTAAAGTTATAAAAATAATACAAAGTTATACGGATATAGTAAATAGAACAGTTTGGGGGAAATAATAATTATGGAGAAATATCCACGAGTATTAGTAATATCTCACAATCCATTTTCTGATACACAAAATAATGGGAAAACTCTATCAGCATTTTTTAATGGATGGCCAAAAGATAAGATAGCTCAATTATATTTAACATATGATAAACCAGATTTAACAGTATGTTCTAATTTTTATAGAGTGACTGATTTAGATGTGCTAAAGCAATTTTTTAATAAAAATAGAGATAATTCTGGAAAAATTGATGAAAAATATATTAATAAAGATAATGAAAAAGAAAGACTTCATCAAAATAGAATATATCTATTTATTAGAAACTTGTTTTTAAAAAGAATTCCAATTATGAATTGGTTTAGGGATATGGTTTGGAATAAAGTTAAGCCTTGGAAAAATGAAAAAATGTGTAAATGGATTAAAGATTTTAATCCAGAAATTATTTTTTTTCAATCAAGTAGTGCATATGTTATATTTGATATGGTAGAGTATATTCGTAAATTAACAAATGCTGAATTATATACTGAAACTACTGATGATTATGTAACAAAACATTTTTCTATAGATCCCTTTTATAATATAAACATTAATAAACTAATCATAAGATATCAAAATATTGTTAATAAATCAAAATGCATTTTTGCCATTGGTGATATGATGGCAGAAGAGTATAAGAATAGGTTTGGTGGAAATTATAAAGTTGCTATGAACAGTATAGATATTTCTGATAAAGTTATACCATATGAAAGAATCCATAATGCAACTATAAGGATTCTGTATACAGGTAACTTAGGATTAAATAGATGGAAAGTACTACAAAAAATAGGTAAAGTTTTAAAAAGACTTAACGAAAAAAATATTAAAGTTAAATTAGATATTTATTCACTTAATAAGCCTTCTAATACAATATTGAAAAAGATAAATATAAAAGGTATAATAGAATATAAGGGAAGTCTAGATAAAGAAGGGTTAATCAAAGAACGAAATGCATCCGATATTTTATTACATGTAGAATCATTTGATAAGAAAAATAGAAATACAACAAGGTTATCTATATCAACTAAAATACCTGAGTGTTTGTTATCGGAGAGATGCTTAGTAGTAGTTGGACCAAGTGATATTGCTTCTATAAAATATGTGAAGGATAATAAAATTGGAAAGATTATAGATTGTATTAATGATAAAGATATGGAAAATAAATTTAAAGATATCATTGAAAATAGAGAAGAAAGAATAGAATATATAAATAAAGGAAAAAAAATAGCAGAGCAAAGACATAATTTTGAAACTAATAGAAAAATAATTCAAAATATTTTATTAAAGAAACAGTAGAAGGAGAAGATATGTATTATATTTTAGGTTTAATAAGCACAGGTATTGGAGGAAGATATGATATTCTTGTATATATATTCTTTTTTGTAATTTTAATTTATATGATATTAAAGAAAAAGATTATTATACCAAAAGGGATTAATTTTTTTATATTAATAGCATTTTGTATTATATTTATGGTTATAAGTAGTTTTAAGCAAGAAGTAACAATTTTCTTATTAATAGGACCAATTATTATGTATTATTCAGGCATTATAATAATTAAAACATGCAAAGAAAACAATAAAGATGATTATATAATTAAATGTATTTTTGCTATTTTAGTAGGTCTATTTATTCATGCAATGTTAAATTTTAGTATTAATATTGGAAGTGAAAGAAGAAATACTACTGATTTTTGGACTGGAGAGATTATGTCAGCAACATTACAAGGAACCTTATTAACACCTATGTTATCATTATTTTTTTTCACTATAATGTTTATAAAAGACAAAAAAGCAAAAACGATTATGATAATATGTTTTGTTTTAGCATTAGCATATGATATGATTATAGCTACTAGATCGGTAATAATAATTGCATTTATAACATTTATAATATCTTTAATTTCATATATAATCATGGAAAATACTATAAAGAATAAATTTAGAATAGTATCAATAATTTTTATGATTTTTATAATTGGAATTATAATGTATAATAATAATGCATTTAATATTAAAAGTATTATAGAAGAAAGTAATTTATATAGTAGAGTTGGAAAAAATGAAACAGAAGAATCAGATTTTAGCAGACTAAATGCTCAAATAGAAGGATTAAAACAGATAGTAGAATATCCGTTTGGTGTGCCAGAAGATACTACAGTAGCAGGTATGAAATATGCACATAATATGTGGATAGATATTGCAAGACAAGTTGGAATTATTCCATTTTTATTATTAATTTTATTTTTTTTATTTAATATAAAATCTTTAATAAAAATAATAATAAATCAAAAAGTAACTTTAAAATTGAAAATTTTATTAATAAGTGAATATGTGACTTTTTTATTTATGTTTTATATTGAACCAATATTACAAGGAATACCAGTAGTATTTATTCTTTTCTGTTTAATTATGGGATTTGTAGATTCATTAGCTGAAATCTGTGAAAAAAATGAAAGAATTATTCCATATACCAGTATATAGAATCCAAGTATTAATAAATAGCTAGGAGAGTAGATATGTTAAAAGAAATAGTAATAAAAATTTTAAAATATGTTAATGCTAAAAAATTAAGAATAGAAAAAGAAGTTATATTAGATCGAAAAACTTCATATTCATTCAGTACAAAATTTGAAGGAAAAAACAAAATAGGTAAAAATGCTTGCATTAATAATTCAAAGGTTGGATTTGCTACATATATAGGAAAAGAATGTATTTTTGACAATACTATAATAGGAAAATATTGTTGTATTGCTAACAATGTAAAGGTAATAGTAGGAAAGCATCCAACAAGTAAATTTGTATCTATTCATCCTGCTTTCTTTTCAACAAGAAAACAAGCACGGATTTACATATGTAAATAAGCAGAAATTTGAAGAAATAAAATATATTAATGAAAAAGATAAAGTTTCAGTAAAAATAGGTAATGATGTGTGGATAGGGGAAAATGTTACTATTATGGGAGGTGTAACAATTGGAAATGGTGCAATACTAGGAGCAAATACAGTAGTTACAAAAGATGTAGAGCCATATTCAATTAATGTTGGCATACCATCAAAAATAATAAAATACAGATTTAGTAAAGAAGATATAGAATTTTTACAAAAATTGGAATGGTGGAATAAACCAGAAGAATGGATAATAAAGCATAAAGATGAATTTGAGGATATAGAAAGAATAAAAGGAATGATATAAATGAAAAATATTGCTATAGTTGTAGTGGCTTTTAATAGAGAAAAATCTTTAATTAGGCTGTTAAATTCATTAAATAGTCTTGTTGTTCAAAAAGAAGAAGAAATACCTTTATACATAAGTATAGATAGAGCGAAAGATAGAAATCTAGAAAATCAAAGAGTAGTAGAAATTGCAAAAGAATTTGAATGGAAATTTGGAAAAAAAATAGTAAATTATCGAGAGAAAAATATGGGATTAAAAAAACACATTTTAGAATGTGGTAAATTAACTGACATATATGAAAACATAATAGTTTTAGAAGATGATATAGTAGTTTCACCTTTGATGTATACATATGCTAAACAAGTTATAGACTTTTATAAAGGAAATAAAGAAATTGCGGGTTTTGGATTATATAGTTTTCAACGAAATCCAATAAATAATTTATTATTTTATCCAATTAATAATGGCACGGATGTATATTTTTTGCAATATGCCTGTTCATGGGGACAAATATGGACAAAAGATAGATGGGATGATTTTTATAATTGGTATGAAAAAAATAAAAATTGTAATTTTTCAAATTATTTGAACATACCACGAAATGTAAAAAAATGGGGAGAGAATTCTTGGTTAAAATTTCATGTTATATATACTATTTTAAATAATAAATATTTTGTATATCCACAAATAGGTTTAACTACCAATTTTACAGATGGAGGAACACATAATAAGTTTAGTAGCATAGCATATCAATGTTATATGTACTCAGGTAATAATGAAGAAGTGAATTTTAAATTTACTTCTCTAGATAAAGCTAATAATGTGTATGATGCCTTTTTTGAAAATATGATATTAAAAGAAATGTTAAATTGCGAAAAAGATATAATATCAGATTTGTATGGAGAAAAACAAATTGAATATATACAAAGTCAAAAAGGTTATCTATTATCAACAAACATATATAATTATAAAGTATTGAATAGTTATTCATTACAAATGTATCCATATGAGATGAATATAGTAAATGAAATTAAAGGAAAAGATATATTTTTATATGATAAAAATGTAATAGAAAAAAATAAATACACATATATAAAAGAGAAGTTATTGAAATATACTTATCGATTAGATTTATTGTCTAAAAAATATATGATGTATCTTATTAATTCTTTTTTTAAGGATATTAAGAATAGAATTGTTAGAAAAATAAGAAGGAAATAAGATGAAGAAATTTATTCAAAAAGTTAAAATTATAAAAGATAAAAAAGTTACTAAGAATACTATCTGGATAATGATTGAAAGAGTTAGCCAAATGTTAATATCATTGATTGTAGGAGTTATTTCAGCAAGATATTTAGGACCAAGTAATTATGGGATTTTAAATTATGGAGCATCCTTAGTGGCTTTTTTTACTGCTATATGTAAATTAGGATTAGAAAATGTAATAATAAAAGAATATGTAGAAAGACGAAAGGAAAATGGAAAACTTCTAGGAACGGCTCTTGTTATGAGATTACTTTCTAGTGGATTATCTATTTTAGCAATTTTTATTATTGTATATATATTAAATCCAAATGATAATTTAATTATATTAGTTACAATGCTACAATCTATTGCACTTATATTCCAAGCATATGAATTGATAGACTATTGGTTTCAATCTAATTTAAATTCAAAATATGTGTCAATAGCGAAAATAATAGCATATGTATTTGTCTCAATATATAAAATAGCATTATTGGTATTAAAAATGCCCGTACAATGGTTTGCTTTTTCAACATCATTGGACTATATAATAATATTAATTTTAATGTTTTATATGTATAAACGAAATAATGGACAAAAATTACAGTTTTCTTATACAGAAGCGAAATATTTACTAAAAAATAGTTATCATTTTATTTTTTCAGGACTTTTAGTAACATTGTATACACAGATGGATAAGATTATGATTGGTTCATATTATACAAGTAAAGAAGTAGGACTGTATTCTGCGGCTATAACAATATCAACAATGTGGGGGTTTATACCAGAAGCATTAATAAATTCAATGAGACCTTCAATATTTGAGGCAAAAAAATGTAATGATGATTTGTATATAAAAAGACAGAAATTTTTATATGCAATAATATTCTGGTTAGGAGTATTTTTTGCAATTTCTATTACAATATTCTCTGATTTGATAATAAATATACTATATGGACAAGAGTATATTGCAGCAAAAAGTACATTACTCATTTCGGCTTGGTATCCTACATTCTCTTATCTAGGAACAGCAAGAGCACCATGGATAGTTGTGAATAATAAAAATAAGTATTCAAAATATTATATATTTTGGGGAGCATTAATTAATTTTATATTAAATTTGGTATTAATACCTAAATTAGGGATAGAAGGAGCAGCAGTTGCAACTTTGATTTCACAAATAGTAGTTGCTTTAATAGCGCCATTATTTTATAAAGAAACAAGAGTCACTGTTAAACATATGATAGAGGCAATTTGTTTTAAAAATATTATTTAAAAATTTAAGGAGATATAGAATGGAAAAATTAAAGAAAATATTAACAATAATTTATATTAAGATATTAAATATGCGTAATAGAATTTTATTAAAAATTTCACCAAAATTTATTTATAAGAGAATATATAAAAAAAGTCAAGGAAAAACATTAAATTTGAAGAATCCAAAATTATTTAATGAAAAGTTAATGTGGTTAGAATTAAATAATAAAAATAATGATTTAATGGTTAAATGTACGGATAAATATGATGTAAGGCAATATGTAAAAGACAAAGGTTGTGGAGAAATTTTAAATGAATTATATGGACTATATAATGATGCAAATGAAATTAATTGGGATGAACTACCAAAAAAATTTGTATTGAAATGTACACATGGATGTGGTTTTAATATCATATGTAATGATAAAAGTAAATTAGATAAAAAAGAGACCATAAAAAAATTAAATAAATGGAAAAGTAAAAGGTTTGGTTATGAAACTGTGGAATTACATTATACAAAAATAAAACCGAGAATAATATGTGAAAAATATTTGGAAACAGATTCAGGGATTTTACCAAATGATTATAAAATTTATTGTTTTAATGGAGTACCAAAACTTATATTGGTATGTACTGAAAGAGTTACGAAAACACGATTAGATTTTTTTGATTTAGATTGGAATGTATTGGATATAGGCAAAGAAGAGTATAAATCTAAAGTCGTACCAAAAAAACCAGATAATTTAGAAAAAATGATTGAATATGCTAAAAAACTATCAGAGCCATTTGAATTTGTAAGGGTAGATTTCTATAATGATAATGGAAAAGTAATTTTTGGGGAATTAACATTTACTCCAGCAGGTTGTAGAGCCCAATATTATACTGATAATGGAAATGAAATATTAGGTGATATGTTAGAATTGAAGTAGGAGGTTAATCGTGAAAATAGTAGTTGCAGGAACAGGATATGTAGGATTAGTTACAGCGGTATGTTTATCAGAAGTAGGACATAGTGTAACATGCGTTGATGTAAATGAAGAAAAAATTAAAATATTAAATGAAGGAAAGAGTCCAATATATGAGCCAGGACTTGAAGAATTAATGTTAAAAAATAGAGATTTACTAACATTTACATTAGATTCTAAAAATGCATATAAAAATGCAGATGTTATATTTATTGGTGTTGGTACACCAGAAAAAAAAGATGGTAGTGCAAATTTAAAATATGTATATGAAGTAGCAAAAGAAATAGCTCAAAGTATAGAAAAAGATTGTATAGTTGTAGTAAAATCAACAGTACCAATTGGAACAAATAAAAAAATAGAAAAATACATAAATGATAATTTGAAAAATAATGTAAAAATTGAAATTGTTTCAAATCCAGAATTTTTATCACAAGGTACAGCAGTAAAAGATACTTTACATGCACAAAGAATAGTATTAGGAGTACAGTCTAAACATGCTGAAAATGTGATGAAAGAAGTTTATGACGGTTTTGGACAACCATATATAGTTACAAATAGAGAAAGTGCAGAAATGATTAAATATGCATCTAATGATTTTCTAGCATTAAAAATATCATATATTAATGAAATTGCAAACTTATGTGAAATCGTTGGAGCTGATATTCAAGATGTAGCAAAAGGAATGGGAATGGATACAAGGATAGGAAATAAATTCTTACAAGCAGGTATAGGATATGGAGGTTCATGTTTTCCAAAAGATACAAAAGCATTAAGTTGGTTGGCTAATTTTAATGATTATGAATTGAAAACTATAAAAGCAGCAATTGAAGTAAATGAAAATCAAAAATTAAAATTGATAAAAAAAGCAAGAAAAAATTATGAAACTTTTGAAGGACTTAATGTAGCTGTATTAGGGCTAACTTTCAAACCAAATACAGATGACTTAAGAGAAGCACCTTCTTTAGAGAATATACCAATTTTGATAGAAGATGGAGCAAATGTAAAAGCTTATGATCCCGTGGGAGAAAATAATTTTAAAAAATTATATCCAACAGAAATTAAATATTATGATAATATTGAAGAAACTTTAAAAGATACAGATATATGCTTTATCTTTACTGAATGGGATGAAATAAAAAATATTAAACCAGCAGAATATAAGAAATTAATGAAAACACCACTTGTATATGATGGAAGAAATATATATGATTTAAAAGAAATGAAAGAAAACGGAGTGAAATATTATTCAATAGGAAGATAAATTTTCTACATCTTCTTGACAACTATCAATTGATAGTTTATAATAAGAAAGAGGAGGTTAAAATGGAATATAAGTTTTGTTCTAGTCAAGAAGATGTAGAAAATTTTTTAATAACATTAAAAGGAATATTACTAGATTCCAAATTTGATATTAATAAAGATTTAGATATATTATTAAAGAAAAAAACAGAGGATTCATTAAGTCCATATACCACTCAAAATACTTTAATTAAATTAGACTATGATAATGAAGATGTAAAAAATGAATTATTAAATTTAAAATTAGATAATTATATTGAAACATTGATTGACTATAAAGATAATAAATCTCCTAATTTTTATGTTTTTATTAAATCTATAAAAAATAGAGATGTATATATAAAAGTGAAAATAAGGAATGTCCAAAAAAGAAAAGTGTTTTGTATATCATTTCATTTTGCTAGATTTGAAAATAAAAAATTTCCATATCAAGGAGGCGAAAGTCTATGAATAGTAATGATATCTTATTAGCAAAAGTAAAAGAATATTGTCCAATATGTGACAAAGAGCATGATGTAGAAAAAAGAAAAAGAAAATCAAAAATAGAAGTAAAAGATTCAATTGTAGAGTATGATGAAATTTATTTTAGATGTACGGAAACTCAAGATGAAGAAAATGAGTTTGTTACATCAGAAATGATGGACAATAATTTATTAAATGCAAAAGATAATTATCGTAGACAAAAGAAATTATTGACATCACAAGATATTAAAGAAATTAGAAAAAAATATGAATTAACACAAGCTGAATTTTCTTTTTTATTAGGTTTAGGTGAAATAACAATTACAAGATATGAGAAAAAATTAATTCAAGATGAAACATATGACAAAATTATGAGATTGGTAAGTGATAATGCGTTTTTAGCACTAGATTATTTAAAAAATAACAAAGAAAAGTTTAAAAATATAAAAAGGTATAATGAAATCGAAAATAACATAAAGAAAGTAATATTGAGTGACACATTAGATTATTTGAATAAACAAGAAATAGAAGTGAAGTATGTTAATTTTG
>CAWVDV010000116.1:0-24865 GCA_963928115.1 Bacillota bacterium
TAATAGGAATAGGAAAAGAAAAAAGCGAAACTTCTTTAAAAGCATATGGTATCAAATATGAGCAAATAGATTTAGTAGAAAATGACTTTAACTATGAGAAAATAAAAGAAAGATTATCCACAAATGATGTAAAACTTGTGGAAATCCAAAGGTCAAGAGGATATTCAACGAGAAAAAGTATAAATATTGATAAAATAGAAAAAATAATAAAAGAAATTAGAAAAGTAAATACAGATGTAATAATAATGGTAGATAATTGCTATGGAGAATTTGTAGAAGAAAAAGAACCAATTGAAGTAGGAGCAGATATCATAGTAGGTTCTCTAATGAAAAATCTAGGAGCAGGAATTGCAACATCTGGAGCATATATTTCAGGAAAGAAAAAATTGATTGAACTATGTGCAGAAAGATTGACAGCACCAGGAATCGGAAAAGAAATAGGACCATCATTAAATCAAAATCCACTATTTATAAAAGGAATATTCTTTGCGCCAAGTGTTGTTGCAAGTAGCATAAAAACAGCAGTATTTGCAAGCTGCATTTTAGAAAAACTAGGATATAAAGTAGAGCCTAAATATAATGAAAAAAGAGCAGATATAGTACAAACTATACATTTAGGAGAAGAAAATAAATTAATTAAATTTTGCCAAGGAATCCAAAGCGGTTCACCAATTGATTCAGATATAATTCCATATCCAGGAGACATGGGAGGATATGAAGATAAAGTAATCATGGCAGCCGGAACATTCACACAAGGTTCAACAATAGAACTTAGTTGTGATGGACCAATAAGAGAACCATATATTGCGTATATGCAAGGTGGTTTGACATATGAATATGGAAAATTAGGAATAATGAAAGCGATAGAATTTATGGAAAATAATTAAAAAATTATTGAATAAAGATAGAAAAATATATAAATATGATATATAATAATAAAAAAATTGAAACGGAGGATAAAAAATGGGTGTAGTAATTGTTTTAGTAGTTTTAATTATTTTAATAATTGCAATATTAATATTTAGTGGAAGTAGTCAAAGAGCAGATGAAAGAAGAATTGAAAAAGAAAGAAGAGAAGCAGCCAAAACGGCAATGCAACAAGTGAAAGATAAGAAAAAACAAATGAAAAAAGAAAAAAATGACTATGAAGATATCTTTAAAAAAGAACAAAATGAACAAGAAGAAAGTGTAATTTTACCACTTGACGATGAAGAAGAAAGTGAAGAGCCTGAAGTAAAAAATGAAGAATTGCTAGAAACTGAAGATAGCGAAGAAAAAGATATTGAAGAAAACAAAGAAGAAAATAAAGAAGAAAGCGACAAAAAAGAGGAGAAAGATATCGAATTTTTCTTTGAAGAACCTGAAAAAGATATCACATCAGAAGAAAAGAAAGAAACACCAAAAGATACAAGTAAAAAGGAAAATGAAAAAGATGATGAACCAGCAATTGAATTTTTCTTTGAAGACAATTTAGACCAATATATAAAAGAAGCACAAGCAAATGACATTGGATATTTAAATGGAGACGAAGAAGAAGAAAATAAAGAAGAGATTAAAGAAGAACCAAAAGAAAAAGAGAAGGAAAAAGAAGAAAAACCTAAAAAAACAGCAAAAAAGACATCCTCAACAACTAAAAAAAGCACGGCAACTAAGAAATCAACAACAAAGAAAACATCAACAACTAAAAAAAGTACTGAAAAATGATAAAATAAAAGAATGTGAGTAAAGATGAAAGTAATAGTAGTAGGTGGAGGACCAGCAGGAATGATGGCAGCAATAACTGCGAGTAAACAAGGTCATCAAGTAACACTAATTGAAAAAATGCCGACACTTGGAAGAAAATTATTAATAACAGGAAAAGGAAGATGTAATATTACATCTTCTTTAGATATGTCAAAATTTATTGAAAACACTCCAACAAATGGAAAATTTTTATATAGTTGTTTTCAAAACTTTACAAACCAAGATATCATAAAATTTCTAAAAGAAGAAGGATTAGAAGTAAAAGAAGAAAGAGGAAATAGAATATTTCCAGTGACAGATAAATCCTTAGATGTTTTAAAATGCTTTACCAAAAAGCTTAAAGAGCAAAACATAAAGGTAGAATATAATACAAAAGTAACAGAATTAATAGTTAGCGAAACTGAATCAGAAATAACAAATGCAAAAAAAGAGCAGAAATTAAAAATTGATGGAGTAAAAACTTCAAAGGGAGTTTCAGAAAAAATTGAAAAAGCAGATAAAGTAATACTTGCAACAGGAGGAAAAAGTTATCCACTAACTGGTTCAACAGGAGATGGATATGCATTAGCAAAAAAAGTAGGACATACAATTACAGAACTTAGACCATCATTAATACCATTAGAAACATATGATATAGAAACATGTAGAAAATTACAAGGATTAACACTAAAAAATGTTGAAATAACAATAACTGATATTGAAAAAAACAAAAAAATATATGAAGATTTTGGAGAAATGATATTTACACACTTTGGAGTTTCTGGACCAATCATATTAAGTTCATCAGCACATCTAACAAGATACAAAAACAACTTAGAAAAGATGAAAAACAAAAAAATAGTGCTAAAAATCGACTTAAAGCCAGCCTTGAGCGAAGAAAAATTAGAAGAGAGAGTATTAAGAGATTTTAATGAATTAAAAAATAAGCAATTTAAAAATAGCCTAGACAAATTATTGCCACAAAAACTGATTCCAGTAATAATTGAAAAGAGCAGTATACCAGAAAATAAAAAAGTAAATGAAATAACAAAAGAAGAAAGAAAAAAATTAGTTCATTTATTAAAAAATTACGAAATTGAAATAAAAGGATTTAGACCAATAGAAGAAGCAATCATAACAAGTGGGGGAGTTTCTACAAAAGAAATAAATCCAAAAACAATGGAATCAAAAATAGTTAAAGGACTATATTTTGCAGGAGAAATAATAGATGTAGATAGCTATACAGGAGGATTTAATTTACAAATTACATATTCAACAGGATACACGGCAGGTCTGGAGGTAAACAAGTAGATGGAAGAATTTATTACTATTGAAGAAAATGTACAGGCAGAAATTATAGAAAAAAAGTCAAAATTTATAGCAAATCTATTCTATATAGAAAATGTAGAAGAAGCAGAAGAATTAATAAAGAAAACAAAGAAAAAATATTTTGACGCAAAACATAATTGCATAGCATATAGAGTAATAGAAAACGGTCAAATTATAGAAAAATCAAGCGATGATGGAGAACCATCAGGAACTGCTGGACAACCAATGTTATCTATTTTACAAAAAAATAATTTAGCAAATGTACTAATAATTGTAACTAGATATTTTGGAGGAATACTATTGGGAACAGGAGGATTAGTTAGAGCATATTCAAGCAGTTTATTAAAAGCAATTGAAAAAGCTAAAAAAGTAACAAAATGTTTAGGACAAGAATTACAAGTAGAATTAGATTACAATGAATTTGAAAATTTTAAATATTATTGTAAAAAAAATAAGATTAACATCATAAAAGTAGAATATCAAGAATATATTGATTGTACAATTTCATTAGAATTTCATAAAAAAGAAAGATTAGTGAAAGATTATGAAGGAAAAAAGATTAGTTTAAAGAATATAAAAGAATTATCTATAAAATACATTACAAAAAGCATAAAATAAAACATCTTTCATAAAGTTTTGGAAGAAATTTCCAAAAAACAATTGCTTTTCCTCGAACTAAAGGATATAATTGCATTGTAAGGAAATTAAGGTAATTTTTTTCCAACTGAATAAGCCTAGGGAAAGGAATGAAAAAGATGAAAGAAAAAACAAGAGTCTTAATCGCAGACGATAATCAGGATTTTAGCAGAACGTTATCTTCATACATCAACAACCAAGATGATATGGAAGTTATTAGCATAGCAAAGGACGGCAATGAAGCAGTAGAGATGATAGCAAAAAATAATCCAGATATAGTATTATTAGATGTAATAATGCCACATCTAGATGGATTAGGAGTATTGGAAAAAGTTAATGAGATGGAAACATCTAAAAAACCAGTATGTATCATGTTATCAGCAGTTGGACAAGATAAGATTACACAAAAAGCAATATCTTTAGGAGCAGAATACTATGTTGTAAAACCATTTGACATAGAACTACTAATAAAAAGAATAAAAGAAATAAAATACCACCAACCAAACCAAACATCAAATTATTTTATCACAAGAGAAATAAAACCACAGTACATAGAATTATCAATGGATGAAAGCAAAAAGGAAGAAAACCTTGAAGCACTTGTTACAAATATAATCCATGAAGTTGGAGTTCCAGCACATATTAAAGGATATCAATATTTAAGAGAGGCTATAATGATGGTAGTAAATGATATTGATGTAATAAATCAAATTACAAAAAGCCTATATCCTAAAATAGCTGCTAAATATAATACAACACCATCAAGAGTAGAGCGTGCCATCCGTCATGCAATAGAAGTGGCATGGGGAAGAGGCCAACAAGAAGCAGTTGAAAATATCTTTGGATATACAATCTCTGCAAGTAAAGGAAAGCCAACCAACAGCGAATTCATCGCGATGATAGCTGACAAATTAAGGCTTGAATTAAAGAGTGCCTAATATATAATTGAAAGCATTGCAAGAGTAAGATTACATAGAAAATAAGAATTCTCACCCATTGCAATAAACAGTATAAAAAGCGTGATAGAATAATAAAAAATCTGTAATGATTGCAATAAACTATTTTAAGCAATAGCAATAAACTAAAAAATTTATTGGTTATAGAAATAAAGAAAAATAGTACAATATTTCCTCTTTATGTTTATTAAAAAATAATAAATATAGGGAGGATTTTTATATGGAAAGAATTGATTTAGAAATTGATGATTTTATTAATTATTGTGATTACAAAGGACTTTCAAAAAAAACATATGGTAGCTATGAGCAATCATTAAGGTTGTTAGTTATTTATTTAAAAGAGAAATTCGCAATAACAAAAACAGAGCAAGTAAAAGAAAAGCACTTAAAAGACTATATTGATAATTTAAAGGAAAGAGGAAAATATACAGTTGTCTACAATGAAAAAACAAAGAAAACAAATAATCCACAGAACAGAGGAGATTTTGGAAAGAAAGTTAGCCCTGTTACAATAAATAACTATATTAGAAACATGAGGGTATATTTCAATTATATGTATGGTAATAGAATGATAAAAGTAAATCCAATAAATAAGATAAAAACAATAAAAACACCAAGAAAAGTCAAAGAATACTTAGAAGATGACATGTTTACTAGATTATTAAAATGTTTTGATTTATCAAAGTTTCATGAGTATAGGGATTATGTCATAACACAATTAATATTTGATACAGGAATGAGATTAGGAGAATGTTTAGCTATTAGAGATGTAACAGATATTAATTTTAATGATAGAAGTATATTTCTTCCAGCAGATAACACAAAAGGAAAGAAAGATAGATATGTGTTTTTTTCTATGCAAATGGGAACAGAACTAAGGAGATGGCTACAATATAGAGATAGATATAAAGACAGTGAATATTGTTTTTGTACAACAAGAGGAAGTAAATTAGAAGTAAGAAGTTTTGAAAGTAATTTTACTAATTATGGAAATAGAATAGGGAAAAAAGAGATTCATCCACATATGTTGAGAAATAACTTTGCGAAAAGATTTTTAATGAATGGAGGGGATATTTATACATTGTCAAAAATATTGGGACATAGTTCAGTAAAAGTAACAGAAGAATGTTATTTGGACTTAGAAAATGAAGACTTAAGGAAACAATACCAAAGATATTCTCCATTAATGAATTTAAAAAAATAATGTGAAAAATACATAATAGAAAAGTAAATAAGAAAACCTTATTTATTTTTTAAAATTTTTATAAAATCTTTTAACATTTCCTCCATCGAAACACCAAAAATTTTGCAGAGTGCATAAAACTCATATTCTTTAACAACTCTTTTACCAGTTTCAATATTTTGTAATGAAGATTTAGGAATATCAATGCCTATAAGCATTAATTTATTTGATAAATCTGTTAAAGACCAATTATTAGCTTCTCTGTATTTTCTAACCTTTTTGCCGATGACATTTAAACTTTTATCATTATATTTAATAAACTTATTCATATCAATATTATTTCCTTAAAATTTATTTTTATTGATTTTATAATATAAATATGATAAAATCGTTTTACTGGTAAATCGGCAAATTAATAATTCGGTTCGTGATGATGTAGAAGATTATGATGTAGAAATAAACTTAAATGAAGTCAATAGTTTTTATAGTTCTAATAATAAAGATAATTTTAAATTAGTGTTAAATGACAACACAGAAATAGAATTAGATTTTGATAGAAATAGTTAGGAGTTATAATTATGATAGAAAAGCAAGAAGCGATAGAAATATTAGAAGAAATAGAAGCAAAATTAAATTATAAAGAATGGAGATTAGCAAAAAAGGATATAGAATATTATATAAAAAACTTAGAAGTAGCGGAAAATGAAAAAATCAAAAATTTAATAACAAAATATAAAAAAATTAGAAAAGCATATGGAGAAAACAGTTATAAAACAAAAATATTAGCAAAAAAAATAGATAAAAAGTTACTAGAAATATATAACAAAAAAATCTAATTTACTTTTTATCTTTATCATCTGGAATCAATGTCATAAGTTCATCAAAAGTACAATCTAATGCTTTGCAAAAACCGTTCCAAATATTTATATGATATTGATGTTTTGCCTCCGCCTTTAATTGCCTTGTTAAGGTTAAAATGCGAAATATCCATCTCATTGCATAACCATTCTTTGCTTTTTCCTTTTTTTGTTAAAAGTTTCTCAACATTTAAAATAATCAAATTTTCACAACCTTTCTAAAAAATATTCTATAATAAGACAAAATTTATGACTAGCACTTAATAATGCTAGAAGCAAAGTGTGTAATAATACCAATAAAGAAAGCGAAGAAAGGTTAAAAAAATGGAAAACAAACAGTTATTAGAAATTTTATATAGAATAAACACATGTATTTATTATGGAGATTGGGTAAATGCAAGAGATTATACAAGATTAGAAATTAAAAATTTAAAGAATATTACTGAAAAAGATTGTCTAAATAATAAATATTGTAATGATTGGTATTGTAAAGATTGTAGCAATTTGAATTGTAACAATAAAAAATTAAATAGTTATTAAATTTTTATATACAATTTTTATTTTTAAGGAGGAGAATAACTATAGCACTAATAAAATGCCCAGAATGTGGAAAAGAAATTTCAAATAAGGCAGAAAGCTGTCCAAATTGTGGTTATCAGTTAAAAAATAAAGACATGCAACAAAGAAAAAAAGAAAAAAGTAATTCAATTAAATCTGGAACTATATTGTGTATTATAGGTAGTTCATTACTTATAGGATTTGTATTAATAATTTTACTAGCAATGCTTATGCCTACTACTAAAAATATGGAGGATGCAAATTTAACTACAAACGAAACTGAATTAAAAATAACAATAGGGGGAGAAGATGGAACAATAAATTCAACTATTGCAATATCATATTTAATTGGAATTGTGATTATTGATATATTCATATTATTACTAGGAATAATTGGAGTAAAAAATTTAATTCCAAGAAAATATATGATGCTTTATGCTGTGATAATGTTAGTATTATCAATAATATTGTCTGCAATGATGATAATGGTTCTTAACTGTTGTTTCTTGTTTTTATTTGCAACACCTATTTGTTGTTTTATTGGAAGTATAAAAATAATCTTAGGAACATTAAAGGAAAAAAAAAATGAATAAAATGTATGATAAAGATTTTGTAAATGCAAGAATTATTGTTTATATAGTATTAGCTATAGAATATATATACTTAGCATATTTTAGTCATTTTGAATGTCCAGGTTGTCCACTATGTGGAATGACAAGAGCATTAAAATGTTTGCTAGTTTTAGACTTTAAAAGTGCATTTGAATTTAATAGTATGGTATGGATATTTTGTATATTAATACCATTCATAGCAATTGATATAGTAATGATTATAAAAAGGAGATGTTTAAAAAATGAAAAATAAAATCATAAAATATATAATTTTAGCACTTATATTAATAATTGTTATTGTTGCAATAGTTTCAATGTTACAAAATAGAGAAACAGAAAACAATGGAAACAATAATAATCAAGTTGAAAATGTTACAGAAAAAGAAAATTCAAATTTAGAAACATATAAGAATGAGGCTTATGGAATTGAGTTTAAATATAGTAAAGAATTGAAAAATCCAGTTACAGGTAATTATTCAGCGATTAATTTAGAATATCCTAAAATTGCAGGGAGCAAATTTTTTTGTAATGTTCCTAATAGTCCTAATATATCTTATGATAAGGAAACAGAAATTCAAAATTATATACAAACAAGAGCATCTTTTAATACAAGTACGTTAATAAAAAGAGAAGAAACAACTATATCTAAAGTTCAGCCTATTAGTTGCACATTACTAGAATATGAAACAGGGGAATTTACGGAAGATGTTTATATTATACCAAATAGAGCAGGGTTAATATATTTAGGTGTAACATATCCAAAAGGTGAGCCAATAAAAGAATTTAATGATATATTAGACTATATTATATATCAAGAAAACTAGGAGGAAAACTAATATGGAAGTTTTATTAGTATCTATAATAGCATTTGTATTAATATCTGTAATTATTTATTTAATTAATAAAAATAAGGATAAAATAATAGAAAAGTTAAAGATTGAAACAAAAGAAATAATGAAATGTCCAGTATGTTTTAAAGAATATGATGACTTGAAACTTAAAAAATGTTTGCATTGTGATTCCTATCTAGAAAAAACAAATAAATATATATTTCCAAAAAAATTAAAAAATCAAATTAAGTATGTTATATTTATAATAATTATTAGTGTTTTAGTAATAAGTGGAGCATGTTATGGCATATCAACATACATAAAAGAAAAAGAAAGACAAGAAAAATATGATAATGACATTTCTAATTGTTATGAATTAATAAAAAGTGAATCAAATTATGAGGAATTTATTGATATTGTGAAAAAGCATAAAGATGAAACAAGCTTTGAAGAAGATGCTTATAATCAGTTATATAAAGCAGTTGATGAAAGAATAGAAAATATCAAAAATGGAAGTGAAGATAAAGAGTTAGTAGATATGTTAAATGATATTAAATCAAGTAAACTTTATGATGAAGATATAGAAAAAAAGATAGAGGAAAAGTATTTACTAGCAAAATCTTATAGCAATTTAAATAGTGCTAATAAATATATAGAAAGTCAAAACTATAAAAGTGCATTTGATTTATTGCAAGAAATAATAAATAGTAATAAAAATAAAAATCAAGAAATGGTAGACATAGCAACAAGTAAAGAAAATGAAATTAAAGATAAAGCATTTGAACAAATTATAAATGAAGCTCAAGCACAAATAAACAGTCAAGATTATGCATCAGCACAAAATACTTTGAAAAATTATAAAGATTTAGGAAATCAAACAATTCTAGATATGTATAATAATGTAACTAATGAAGTAAATAGAATAGAAGCAGAGAAAAAAGCAAAAGCAGAGGAAGAAGAAAGAAAAAGAAAACAAGCAGAATTAGATGCAAAAAAAGACCAACTAACTATAAACAAAAATGGTAAAAAGATATGGAAAGTTTGTATGACTGGTAATACATTTAGGTTTCAAGCTACATATAAGGGAAGTGGAAATTTTATTGTAAAATTATTAGATAGTAATCAAGATTTAGAAGAATCAATAGTAAACGAGATAGGAGATTATAATGTGGATAAAACAGTTCGCGTAAACAAAGGAGAATATTATTATATAGAAACTTATGTATCTAACGGAAGTTGGAATGGCAGTTGGTGGGGAACTTATGGAGATTAAACATAGTGTAATAAAATATTATAGGCTCATACAATAATTTATGAGCCGTTTTTTTTTATTATAAGAATATTATTCGTATTTTTAAAGTATTTGCAGAGCATTATAAAGTGATAAAAACAAACGAAAAAACTGGTGTATCAGTTTTCTATAAGAAAAAATCAGTTTTTATAAGAATTATTCAAAAATTTTAAGTTCCTTTAAAGTAAAAGTTATTATAATAATAAAATTAGAATTTTATGTTTTTACAAACAGGCAAAAATATAGTATTATTTAATGGTAAAAGTTGTTTTATTATTAAATAAGGGGAGGTAAGTCGTAAGGCAATTAGATAATAGAAATAAATTAATGTTAATAAATAAGAATAGATGATATAGTTCGTTTATTCTTATTTTTGATTTAAAAGACATGAAAAGCTAATATATATAAGATTATTAAGAAATTTAAAAACTTTTTTACAGGTAGAATAATTTGATTTTTGAACTAATACAAAAAAGATAAAAAGTAAATAAAAGAAAAAATTGTTATTTTTTTAGATGTTCGCTTGTTTTTTTAACAAAAATATTATATATTATTTAACATAGGAAATGAGAATAAAGCAGAGTGTGTTGCCACCTTTAACTCTTTGATGTGTACATATTATTATTCCACAGCTATTAGTTGTGAGATTGACAACTGGGGGTGGTGCTATGGTAGAAACAGTTTTAATAATGACTATCAAACTACTTTTCTTTGGATTAGTAGGTGTAACTATCATAAATTTTGCCTTAGTATTCATCATCTTGTATTTACTACATAGGCAATAAAAAATAACCATTCTGCTTTGCCGGGCGGATGGTTATTATCATTCTCGTGGCAACCACTTTGTGGTTTCTCATTTTCTATAATTATTATACACACTTTTTCCATTTTTGTCAAATGGATTTTTTTATTTTCAAATACAATTTAAAAAATTTTTTAGTTCATAAAATTGACAAGGAAAAAAATTTTTACTACAATTAATGCAATAAACATATAGAGGAAAAAGCTATGAAGATTTATTGCATTAGCTAAATTTTTACAATCATACACTATACATAAAATATAATACTACTCCTTCAAGAGTAGAAAGGGCAATACGCCATGCAATTGAAGTTGCATGGGGAAGAGGCCAACAAGAAGCAGTTGAAAATATCTTTGGATACACAATCTCTGCAAGTAAAGGAAAGCCAACCAACAGCGAATTCATCGCGATGATAGCTGATAAGCTACGCCTTGAATTAAAATCAGCATAGGGATTTAGGGACGGTCCTAAAAATTCCTAAAAACAGGGATTAGGGGACGGACCTTGAGAAAGTAAACTTCCAAGATTTATTGGTTAATATTTTAAAATGTTAATCAGTAAAAATTGGAGGTTTTTTCGTATGGAGAAAATAGATTATGAAGTAGATAATGATATAATGAATGACCAAAATTTAGGTTAGAAAAATTGTGAAAAATTTGTTTTGTTCGCTAGACAAGAAAGTAAAAACATACTATACTAATTAACATAGGGAATGAGAAAAAACCAAATATGTTTAGCTTACTACATTTATTATTATAATCAATATAAAATATATAAGATTAGTGCTAAAAATGGAGAAAGAAAATGAAAAAAATAGATGAAAAAATATTAAAATATTGCGGAATATATAGAACAAATAAGCCATACGAAAACATAAATAAAGCTCTAAAAAAGAAAAACGAACTAGAAAAATTAACAGGACTAAAAATAGAAAAAGCATACATTTTTGGAGACAGTTACTGGGGGAAAGAAGGAACAAATAGCGATCCAGCATATTGTTTTTTAGTAGATGAAAGATTAAAAACGATAGACAAAGTACATCCAATAGTCCAAGAATACGTAGAAGAAAAAAAGATGCTTCCATTCTTTTTTGGAGTCTTTGCCAATTTGACAAAAGAAAACAATCAAAAGGGGAACTAGATTATTACATAGCAAATTATGGATATTTAATTTATGACTCTAAAAAAGAATCAGAAATTGATGAAAGAGTCAAATCTACTACATATGCATATGTAATGCGTGAATTTAGTCGAAATAAAAGATATTTTAAATCAAATGAAAATGATATCTTAATGAAGCAATTATTAAAAATATACATATTAAAAATTGGATATTTTGTGGATATGAATATGACATTATCATTGAAAAACTTAATAGAATACATAGACTATATAAATAATGACAATAACGTAAAAGAAATTATAAGAAAATATATTGAAGAAAAAGATAATCAAGCCAAAAAAGAAATATGCAATGAGTTTGAAAAATATCTTACTACTATTAAACAAGAAAAAATAAATTTTAAACTTCCAAACAAGCCAACAATGAGGGTGTATGAAAAAAGGAAAACAGAATTTGATGAAAAAGGAGTACTAGATATAAAAACTTTAACAAAAGAAGATGAGTATATAATGGATGTGTTGGAAGAAAAATTTACACATGAAATAGCTCAGTTGTATGGAGTAGAGGCTTCAGAAATAACAAAAAAGAATAATTCATGGAAAATAAGGGTAAGAGAAAGTATAATATAAAGCGAAGAATTTTCTAATGCACTTTCTAAAGTACCTTTTAGTATTATATATATAAATGAAGATGCAATCTCAATCTTGCAAAAAAAAGAAGTTTTTCCATTTCAAAAATGTATAGAACCAATTTTAAAATTTATGGAACTAGGAGAAACATATCTAAAAGAATTTTGGAAATTCACATATTTTGAAAAAACTACAGAAGAAATTGGAATGTTAGGGAATATAGATGGAACATGGTATAGAGCAGCATTAGCTACAAATTTTCTTAAAAATAATGGATTAATAGAAGAAGTAGAGTTTAAAAAATATAGAATAACAAAACTAGGAAGAAAATTAGTAACAAATAATAAATATTATAACAATAAAGATATAGATATAATGTATATACTAGAAAAAGTGAGAAAGATAAATCTTCTAGGAACAGACTATATTTTAACAGATAATTTTGAAAAAGAAAATTTCATTGATTCTAATTATATACCAGAAATAGAAAAAGTTAACAGAAGAGAGATTGAGATAAGTACACTAGAAATTCCAAAGAACATAAAAGCAAATTGTAAAATAAAGAAATACAAAAAGAAAATAGGCGAGAGAACTAAAGTAACAGTCAATAAAAAAATTAGTAATAAAAATAAAATAGAAATTTCAGATAAATTTAAATCAATGTTAGGTATAGAAGGCGAAAAATATGTTTATAAAAATTTAATTTTAAACAATGAATATAAATGTAACATAGAAAATCAGGATAAATATTTTATAATAAAAGTAAATAATTTTAAATATATAAAAAATGATGAAAGTAAAATAAATGTCACAATTATAAAAAATCCATACAAAATATTTATGGAAAATACTGATATATTAAAAACAATAACATTTTTTTAACTACATAAGAAATTTATTTTTCTAGTTAGTTGCTTAATAAATATTGTATAAACCTCAAAAAAATGGAAAAACTATTAAAAACAGAAAAATAATGAGGAGGATACAATGGAAGAAAGCAAATTAAAAAATATGGTAATATTAAAGAACTTGCCATCAAACTTAATAGAAGAAGCAATAGTAATATTAAAATCAAATAAAAAAGTGAAAAAATTAGAAAAGATAGATAAAGAAAAAAGAAGCGAAGAAGAGCAAATAAAAACAAATGAAAACAAAAAAGAATTTGTAGTAAAAGAAGCAGAGATGATAATATCATCATATATCACAAAAATAGAAGAAAACAAACAAAAGACTCAAAAAAATAAAATAGAACAAACAAAAAAAGTACGTAGATTAAAAAACTATGCATATATATCAAGTATAATAATGCTTTTACAGACATTATTATTAATAGCAAAATAGCAAATTAAAATTAAATAAAATCATAAAATACCTTTTCCTTTCATATAGTTTAAAAGAAAAACAAAGGAAGAGGTGTTTTTGTATGGAAAGAGTAATGAGTGTAGAAGAAAGAATAAGACGAGCCGAAGAAATATATGAAAAAAGAAGACAAGGAGAAACTCGTCCAATAACAAAAGTAAGTGTAAATAATATACAAAAAAAAGATATAAAATTATTAAAAAAAATGATAGTACAAATATTAGTATGTATATCTATATATTTAGTAGTTTATGCAATATATAATAATAAATATGTATTTTCAGAAGATTTTATAAAAAAGGCAAATGAAATATTATCATATGATACAAATTTTGGAGAATTATATGAAAATGCCAAAAAGCAAATTCAAAGTTGGTATCAATCAATAACTACAAATGAGCAAAATGCAATAGGAGGAGCAGCTAGTGAAGAAACAATGCAAGATGAAACAATACAAGGAGAAGCAAACGAGCAAGAACAAAGCCAAGAAACAGAATTATCACAAGCAGAGCAAGATATACAAAATGTCAAAAATACAACAACATTTATAAAACCGGTAGAAGGAACTATAAGTTCAACATATGGAAGAAGAGAAACAGCAACGGGAAGTGTACCAAAAGACCATACAGGAACAGATATAGCAGCACCATTAGGAACTAAAATAAAATCAGCAACAGATGGAGAAATTGTTCTAGTTTCTGAAGAAGGAGATTATGGAAAACACATAAAAGTACAAATAGGCGAAGTGAGTATAATATATGCCCATTGTAATCAATTATATGTGAATCAAGGAGATAAAATAGTACAAGGTCAAGAAATTGCGGAAGTAGGTTCTACTGGTAATTCAACAGGTCCTCATCTACACTTTGAAATTAGATATTCTGAAAGAACAGTTAATCCTCAATCAATCCTTGAATTATAAGGAAAATCAAAATATTGTGAAAATTAAAAAATATAGAAAAGGGTTGAGGGTATGAGGTTTAGAATAGATTTAAAAATTTTCTTGTTTCTAATAATATTTTACTTTACAAAGCAAATACATATATATGCACTAATAATGATATTTGCGTTTATACATGAATTAGGGCATTTACTTGCTGGAATATTGTGTGGTATGAGACCAGAAAAATTAGAAATAAAGCCATATGGAGTAAGCGTTTCATTTAAACTATTTCCAAAAGATTATAATATAAAAATAGGAAAAGCAAATAAATTAGAAGTGAAAAAGATATTAGTTGCATTAGCAGGACCACTAACTAACCTACTAATAATCATAATATTACTAAATTTACAAATAGAAATTTTTATAAAACTTATGACAGTTTATTCAAACATATTAATTATCGTATTTAATTTAATACCTATTTATCCATTAGATGGCGGACGAATATTAAAAAGTATTTTACATATAACATGCGGAAGAAGAAAATCAGAAAAGTATATAAATAATATATCATTTGTTACTTTAATACTTGTAACATTTGTGTCTAGCATTTTAATATATATACTTGAAAATATAGCAATATTATTAATAGTTATAGCATTATGGATTATGTATATATCAGAAGATATTAAATATAAAAGAAAACTTGAAATTTATAAATTACTAGAAAAAAGTATTGAAAATAATTAAAATAAATAGTAAACTATACTAAAGAAAAAGATAAGGAGAGACGTTAATGATGAAAAATATTATGAGTCAAAATAAAGGTATTACAATGATTTCTGTAACAATTATTGTTATTGTAATATTAATATTGACAGGAGTGTTAATATATGATGCAAGAGATAGCTTAAAAGTTACAAAATTACAATCAATGCAAAGTGATATTCAAAATTTAAGAGATAAAATAAATAATTATTATGCACAATATGGACAAATACCAGCAAGAATAAAATATACAAATACAGACAATATTGGAAAAATAATGACAACAGGAGTAATAAGTCCAAACATAGATACAGGAGACTTTTATATAATTGAATTATCATCATTAGAAAATTTAACATTAAACTATGGAGAAGATTATAAAAACATAACAAGTACAACAACAGAAAGTGAAGCAGGCCAATATGAGGATATATATATAATAAATGAAACAAGTCAAAATATTTTTTATGTAGAAGGAATTCAAGTTGATGGAGAATGGTTTTACACAGATTATACTTCAGAAGATATAGATACAGTAGCAGTTAATCTAAGATATTTTGATGGTATAAAAATACCAGATGGGTATATATATAATTCAGGAACAAGTAAAGAAGATTTAACAATAAGAAATACAAGTGATGCAACAAAAATATATAATTGGGTTATAACAAATGAAGATATAACAGAAATTCCAGCTGATGTCCAAATAGAAGAATCTGAGAAAGCGAATTTTATAGAAAGTGTAAATTTATTTAATGGATATTATAAAAATAATACTGATAATTCAGTAGTATACATTGTAAATGAAGAAAAATGGTCAATGACATATGATAAAAATGGAGAATTAAAAGACAAAAATGGTGATGTAGCAACAATTCCATCAGGATTTCAAGTAAGCGAAACTTTGGGAATGAATACAATACAAGAAGGATTGGTAATACAAGATGAAGAAGGAAATCAATTTGTTTGGATTCCAGTAGATGATATAAATGATATAGCAAAAGAAGCAAGTAATGAAAATGGAAATATAAATTATGAAGGAAAACTTTATGACTTTACATCTACAAGTGCAAAAGAAAAAGATGGATATGGAGTAGGAACAGAATCAAATAGAGAACCAGATATAATTAGTGATGATAATAATGGAGATAATTTATATATTATAAACAATTTATTAGGAACAACTTATTTGAATTCAAGTGAGTTGAAGGATACTTTGCAAGAAGACTATAATACAATTATAAATAGCATATCTACATATCATGGATTTTATGTAGGAAGATACGAAATAAGTAAATCCAGCAATAATATAGCCCAAAGCAAACCAGATAATACAGTGCTAACAACAGAAACAGAAAGTGCAAATAAATGGTATGGATTATACGCATATGGAAAGACATATAATACTAGTAGTGTAGGAAGCAGTATGATATGGGGAAGTCAATATGATGCTATGATGAGATGGATGCAAAAAGAAAGAATAGATGTAACAGATATAGGAACATCAAATCAAAGCTTAAAAAATATATATAATTTAAGTGATGGATATTATGAATTAACATTAGAAGCATCTGGTGAGAATAGGATTGCTAGAGGAATATCAAATTCAGATAATAATAATTCAATTAGTTCTAGAATAGATACAATTCCAGAACGGACAAGTGGGATCATCTAGATTCATATTATATATAAAATAAGGAATGATAGTAAAAATAAAAACAGAAGTAGCGTAAAAGTTACTTCTTTTTGTAATAAAAATGTAATAAAATAGAAATAATTTTGTAATTTTCACACAAAATTCATTGACTTTTTTACATTTTCATTGTATGATAAAAGCGTTAGAATAAGTGTTTGAAAATCCTAAGGAGGAGAATAAAAATTATGGGAGAAGTAATAGTAATAACATCAGGAAAAGGTGGAGTAGGAAAAACAACAACAACAGCAAATTTAGGTTCAAGTTTAGCACTAGAAGGAAAAAAAGTAGCATTAGTTGATACTGACATAGGATTGCGTAATTTAGACGTTGTAATGGGGTTGGAAAATAGAATAGTATATGACATAGTAGATGTTGTAGAAGAAAAATGTAAATTAAGACAAGCCCTAATAAAAGATAAAAGATTTAAAGAATTATACCTACTACCAGCAGCTCAAACAAGGGATAAAAGTGCAGTTAATGAAGAACAAATGAGAGAATTAGTTGGAAAGCTAAAAGAAGAATTTGATTACATATTAATTGACTGTCCTGCAGGAATTGAACAAGGATTTAAAAATGCTATTGCAGGAGCAGATCGTGCAATTGTAGTAACAACAGCTGAAATATCTGCTATTCGTGATGCAGATAGAATTATAGGATTACTAGAATCATCAGAAATTAAAAATCCAGAGTTGGTAATAAATAGAATAAGACCAAACATGGTAAAAAAAGGTGAAATGATGGATGTTGATGATATCGTAGACCTATTATCAATAGATTTAATAGGTGTAGTTCCAGATGATGAATATATCATCACACAAACAAATAAAGGAGAACCAGTTATACAAAATAAAAGAGCACCATCAGGAAAGGCATATATAGAAATAGCAAAAAGAGTATTAGGAGAAAAAATAGAAGTAACTATTCCTGGTAGAGAAAAAGGATTTTTTGCAAAACTAAAAAGAATATTCAAAAAACAATAACAGTTGGGGGTAAGTAGGAATAATGTTCGAAAACGTGGTGAAATTTTTAAAGAAATTCAATAAGAAAGAAAAAAATACAGTAAATAATTCAAAAAATGCAGCAAAAGAAAGATTGCATTTAGTTTTGATGCAAGACAGGGCAAATGTATCTGCTGATTTTCTTGAACTTATGAAACAAGAAATAATAGAAGTAATAAAAAAATATATAGAAGTAGATGAAAGTGCAATAGATGTAAGATTGACAAACAAAGAAAATGAAGATGGCACAAATGGTGCACCAGCTTTATATGCAAATATTCCTATATTAAATATAAAAAATGAAGCAAGGAAAATAGATAAAACTGAAAATAAAACAGAAAAAGAAAACAAAAATAAAAAAGAAGAAAAAACAGAAAATAAAGAAGTAGATAATCAAAAAACTGAAAATAAGGCAGAAGAAGAAAAAACAGAAAACAAAGAAACAGATAATCAAAAAACTGAAACTAAATCAAAAGAAAATAACTCAGAAGCAGAAGAAAATAAAAAAGAAAATGAAAACAACAATAAAAGCAAAAAAGCAGAAGAGAATAAAGAAACAAAAAGTGAGAATAACAAAACAAAAAAAGTAGAAAGTGAAAAGAAAGAAAAAGTAAAAACAGAAGAATAATTAAGAAAAAGAGTTGATTTGATGAGAAAAAGAGAGTTAAAAAATATAGAATGGAGTATATTAATCATTGCAATTATCCTTAGTATTATAGGGCTAGTTGCTTTGTTTTCTGCAACACAAGAAACAGAACATGATGAATTTTACAAACAATGTATATGGCTTGGAGTAAGTCTGGTTATAATGATTGTCGTCATGTTAATTGATTATGATTTATTAGTCAAAATTTCGCCATTTTTATATGGATTATTTATCATACTGCTAATAGCAGTTCTATTCACAACACCAGTAAATGGAGCAACAAGCTGGTTTGACATAGGAGCATTTTCATTTCAACCAGGAGAATTTGCCAAGATATTTGTAATTCTATTTCTAACCTTTGCTATGAGAAAAATACAAGAAAGAAATAGACAAGATATTAATAAACCAACAAGATTGCTTATATTATTAGCAATTGTAGGAGTTCCAATTTTGCTAATTATCAAGCAACCAGACTATGGAACAGCTGCAGCATTTATAGTTGCAACAGTACTGATGTTAATTGTAGGCGGAATAGATAAAAAATATATTATAGTGTCAGCTATATTAGTTGTAGTATCTGTTCCAATAATTTATAACTTCATATTACCAGAACATGCAAAAACTAGAATTGACATATTCTTGAATCCAGAATCAGACCCAAGAGGAGCTGGGTATAATATAATTCAATCAAAACTTGCAATAGGAGCAGGACGGACTAACAGGAATGGGACTACTTAAAGGAAATCAAACACAACTAGGATTTTTATATCCAAAAACAACAGACTTTATATTTGCAGTAATAGGAGAAGAAATGGGATTTGTAGTTTCGGCAGCAATAGTTATTCTATATGTAGTTCTGATTGTAAAAGGATTTTTTATAGCTAAAACAGCAAAGGATGAAGCAGGAACATTAATAGCGGCAGGAATTACAGGAATATTTTTATTTCATGTAGTAGAAAATATAGGTATGGTAATGGGATTATTACCTATAACTGGAGTACCTTTACCATTTATAAGTTATGGAGGAAGTTCTTTAATTACTAATTTTATATGTATAGGAATTTTATTAAATATAAGCAGTAAAAGACAAAAAACTATTTTTGTGAAATAAATAAAAGGAGCACTAAATGACGTATTTAAAAAAATTAAAAATAGGAAACGTAGAACTAGAAAATAACTTAATATTAGCTCCAATGGCTGGCGTAACAAACCAGCCTTTTCGAATAATTTGCAAACAATTTGGCGCAGGAATGGTATGTACAGAAATGGCAAGTAGTAAAGCCATTTTCCACAATGACCAAAAAACAAAAAGGCTATTAAATACCGAAGGAGAAAAAAGGCCAATTAGTTTTCAAATATTTGGCAGTGATGAAGAAACAATGGGATATGCATCAAAATACATAAGCAAATTAGCAAATATAGTCGATATAAATATGGGATGTCCAGCACCAAAAGTAGTAAAAAATGGAGATGGAAGTAAATTACTCTTAGACTTAGAAAAAGCTGAAAAAATAATAAAAGCAGTAGTACAAAATTCGGACAAACCAGTTACATTAAAAATTAGAAAAGGATGGGATAAAAACAATATTGTAGCAGTAGAAATAGCAAAAATTGCAGAAAAAAATGGAATATCAGCAATCACTGTCCATGGAAGAACAAGAAGTGAATTTTACACTGGAAAAGCAGATTGGGATATCATAAAACAAGTAAAAGAGGCAGTATCAATACCAGTAATAGGTAATGGAGACATAATAGATGAAGATTCAGCGCTAGAAATGTTCAAAGAGACTAATGTAGATGGAATAATGATAGGAAGAGGAGCATTTGGAAATCCATGGATATTTAGAGAAATAATACATTATTTAGAAACAGGAGAAAAATTGCCAAAGCCAACTAATGAAGAAAAATTAGAAGTTATAAAACAACACATTAATTTAGCAGTAGAGGAAAAAGGTGAAATAGCAGTAAAAGAGCTTAGAAAACATATAGCTTGGTATACAAAGAATTTGAAAAATTCAAGTGAATTTAGAAACAAAATAAACACAATAGAACAAGAAGACGAACTAATAAATTACATAGATGAATATTTTAAAACATTGTAAAATATTATGATAGTAAATAAGGGGGAAATGTCTTGAAAAAGAAAACGTTTTTTCTAATAACTATCATAATTTTTTTAATTATATTTATTTTAATTTTTTATATAAATGTGTCTAAAAAATCAAAAATTGGTCATACTAATACTAGTCAAGAAATTGTAGAAAACATTTTAAATATTAGCTCATACAATGCAACAATTAATGTAAAAGTAATATCAAATAAAAATGAAAATAATTATATCATAAAACAAGAATTCAAATCAGAAGCTTCAAATTTACAAGAAGTAATAGAACCATCTAACATTGCAGGAACAAAAATAATTAGAGAAGGAAATAAATTAACATTAGAAAATAGTAGGCTTAATTTAAGTAGCATGATTGAAAACTATCAATCTATCTCGAGTAATAACTTAGATTTAAGCAGTTTTATAGAAGATTATAAAAAAGATAGTAAAGCATATTATGAAAAAAATGAAAATGAAATAAAAATGTATGCAGTTGGTAATGCAAATAATAATTCAGACAGTAAATGCAAAAAAACGCTTTATATAGATAAAAAAACAGAATTGCCAACACAATTAGAAATTGAATGGACTAACAAAAGTAATAAAGTTTACATATTATATAATGAGGTAGAAATAAAATAACCTTTGCTAATATTTAAATAGCATGAAATATACTTGACAATACAGAAATACTAGGAGTGAAAAATATGCAAATAAAAAGAGGAGATATGTTTTATGCAGATTTAAGTCCAGTAGTTGGTTCAGAACAAGGTGGAATTAGACCGGTTTTAATAATACAAAATGATTTAGGAAATAAGTATAGCCCAACTGTAATTGCAGCAGCAATAACTTCTCAAACAGGAAAGACAAAATTACCAACACATATAGAATTAGACTCAGAAAACTGTGGATTAAAAAGCGATTCAGTTGTATTAGCAGAGCAAATAAGAACAATAGATAAAAGCAGATTAAAAGAAAGAATAGGTCATATAGATGATGAAAAAGTAATAAATAGAATAAATAATGCCTTAGGAGTCAGCTTCGGACTAGAGTAGGGATTAGAGGGACGGTCCTCAAAATCCCTGCTATACTTTCAACTTTTTAATAATTTTAATTTCATTAAAAAGATTTTCAATCATAGCTTTTCTAGTTTCATAAGCATTTTTGTATTGTTCATAAATTTCTAAATAATTTTCAGGAGTTTCATTATTTTTCATAAGTATTTTCATACCTTCTAAATAATAATTTTTATCCTTTTCTTTTTTAGCCTTATTCATCTTGTCTCCATATTTTTTAATTTGTTCAAAACGTTTCAATTCATCTTTTAACTCTTTAACATAGTCTTGAGTATAAGAAATTTCATATATAATATCATCAATAACAACTTTAAAAAGAGTTCTAACAATAACAGGATTGGTTTTGCCTAATTTACAATCTTCAGACATTTGAGCTAATGCAGTTGATTGATTAATTCCACTACCTGGCTTAGAATCTTCAATTAATATTCTTAATGTATCTGAAATTCCTATATGAGTTTTATATTGTCTTTTACTAACAATAGCATCATACTCATCTGCAACACGAATAATTTGACCTTCATAAGGAATTTTACTTTTAGTTAAGCATTGAGGATAGCCTGTTCCATTTAGAGCTTCATGATGATACAATGGACCTGCAGCATATGGACGTAATTGCAAATCACTCATACACATTTTATATCCTATTGTAGTATGAGTTTTCATTATTTCATATTCCTCATCACTCAATTTTGAAGGCTTCTGCAAAATTTCAGGTGGTATTTTTAATTTTCCAATATCGTGTAAATATGCGCATAATGTGCAATATGCAGTAAATCCTTTATTACAATGTAGATATTCACAAAGTCTACAAGTTAAACTTGCAACATTTTCAGAATGTTTCCTAGTAAAGGCATCTAGTTTATCTAACATACTTAATTGATATCTCATACTTTCATTTAAGTTATATGATTTTAAACTAGTTTTATCATAAAAATCAAATTCTTTAGACATATTTTATTTTAAATGATATACTTGATGAATTAATATATCATTTGCTCCTTTCTCATATACTTACACTTTTATCATACCATTAAAATAATAAAAGTTCAATAAAAATTGAAAAAGATAATATAATTTATTGACAAAGAGAAATAAAAAATATATTATTAACATAGAGAAAAGTGTGTATGCACAAACGAAAGAGGGAAATTTTATGAGAAATGAAAAAGGTTCTGTAACTTTATTTGTTCTAGTGACGATGCTTCTTATTGTTACTGTATTAGTAATAGTATATATGAGAATAAGTGAGAAAAATAATAATCAAATGCAACAAATAGAAAAAATTCAAGAAGAATACCAATCAGAGAATATAGAACAAGTATATCAGGAAACACTGCAAAAAGAAGGTTTAAACCAATAATTATATAAATTTTATAAAATGTATAAAACGAATATTTGAGTAATTTCAGATATTCGTTTTTATTTTGATTTATAAATTTTTCTAGTATATAACAGGTACCTTCTTTTGTAAAATATATTCTACTATCACCTAAATATGTATACACGTCAATTACTGTTTTTTAAAATGAAAAATTTAAGAAATAATCTTGACTTAGGATTTTTATTTGTATACAATATAAACATAAGAATACGAGAGAATACTATTTACTAAATTGGGAATAATTATAAAGAACGGAAAATGAACTAAAGAAGGGAGAAAAGTTTAATTATGCAAAAAACAAAAAAAGAACAAGGAATAACACTAATAGCATTAGTAACAACAATAGTTGTTTTGTTAATACTTGCAAGTATAACAATAGGGGCAGTATCAGGAGAAGGTGGATTAATAGGAAATGCAAATGAGGCAAAAGAAAAGACAGAAATAGCAAATGAAAAAGAAGTAGTAGATAGAGCAGTAGTACAAGCAATGGGAAAAAATAAAAGAGGAAATTTAGTAAAAAGTGAATTGCAAGATGAATTAGATAAAATAACAGGAGAAGGAGAAACAGAAGTAACAATAGATGAAGTAGACTATGGATATTTTGTAAAGTTTTTAGATAGTGGAAGAATATATAAAGTAAGTAGAGATGGAGAAGTAGAATATCTAGGAAAAGAAGAAGATTTATTAACACAAGCAAATATAATAGCAAATCCAGAAAGTAATACAACGCCAGAATTTATGCAAAGTGTAGATTTAACTGTAGAAACACCAATAGATATAGGAGATGTAGACTTTATGCTAGTAAGTGCATGGAATCAAGATAGAAATACAGCACCAGAAGATAGTGAATTTCAAGTAGCAACTCTTCAAGGAGAAGGAAGAAGAAGGACAACAACAGTAAATAGTAGTGCATCAGTAGGAGGAGATTACTATTTATGGGTAAGAGTGGTAGTAGGAGAAATAGAGAAAGAAGAATGTTTTGGTCCATATGCAATAAAAGACAGTACAACATTAGTAGCAACTGGTAGTGAAAGTACATCAGAATCAAATTTCTTAGGAATGCCAATAGAAAGAGGATTAATACAAAGTATAGAAATAAAGAATACATTAGTAGGGACAGGACATAGCCTAGGAGATGGAAACACATATGATGTAACAGAAGGTAGCAAAGGAAAATATTTAGGATGGTATGAGCAAAATGAGAATGGATATTATGATGTGACAATAGCAGGAGAAGGAGAAATAGTAGCAAATAGAAATTCATCATATTTATTTGCAAATATAGGATATGGAATAACAGATGAAGAAGTAACAATAACAGGGTTAGAATATTTAGATACAGGGTTAGTAACTAATATGGATAGTATGTTTAATAGGTGTAAAGCAAGTAGTTTAAATTTAAGTAAATTTAATACGAGTAAAGTT
>CAWVDV010000117.1:0-9360 GCA_963928115.1 Bacillota bacterium
ACTAAATGTAATTGTTTAAAATTTTACAAACTATAAATTTTTTAATTATTACTCGGCTAACATTACAGAATAAATAAATTCTAAAATTATCAAGCAAGCACCTCTCAAAGCGAGTTTGAGATTCTCCTACTTGATAATTAAAGAATTTATAATATTCTTTCATTCGCATTCGTAATTTCATAAAATTTATATTTTGTAAAATTACATGAAAAATATAAATTATATTAAATTAATTTAACAAGATAGAAATAATTGCGAAAGAAAAAAGAAAAAGAGGGAGAAAGGAAAGAGGTATGGCAAAGAAGAAAAGAAAAGAAAGAAGTTTTTCTAGCTTTTTAAATAACCCGATAGATTTTACATTGTTAATTACTATATTGCTATTACTATGTATAGGATTAATAATGGTATTATCTGCAAGTTCACCATCAGCATTAGCTGAAAGTGGTAATAGTTATGCATATTTTTCAAGACAACTAATATTTGCAGTATTAGGGATAATTGCAATGTTAATGATATCAAAAATAGATTATAGATTTTATCAAAAATTCTATAAACATGCTTGGTGGATATCATTAATTTTGCTAGCTTTGGTTTTAGTGGCAGGTAGAGAAGTTAATGGAGCTACAAGATGGATATATGTAACAGATACATTATCAATACAACCATCAGAAATAGTTAAGTTATTAATGATAATTTTTTATGCAGGAATATTAGTAAAAAATAGAGATGAATTATCAAAATATAGTAAGGGATTTTTGAAACATATTTGCTTATTAGCACCTATTATAGGATTGCTATTATTGGAACCACATTTTAGTGCATCAGTAGTTATTATAGGGATATGTGCAATTATGATGATAATGGCAGGATGTAAGTTTTGGCACTTCTTAGTAACAGGTGTAGTTGCAGGAATTCCAGCACTAGCGTTTTTGATTATAAAAGAACCATATCGTTTGCAAAGAGTTATAACATTTTTAGATCCATGGCAAGATGCAACAGATACGGGGTGGCAAGTAATACAAAGCTTATATGCAATTGGCTCAGGTGGACTATTTGGAGCAGGATTAGGAGAAAGTAAACAGAAATTCTTATACATACCAGAACCACACAATGATTTCATTTTCTCAATTTTAGGTGAAGAATTAGGTTTTATTGGTTGTGCAGTTGTGCTAATACTATTTGCAATATTTATTTGGAGAGGTGTATTAATTGCAATGCGTGCACCAGATATGTTTGGAAGTTTAGTTGCAATAGGAATAACAGCATTAGTTGCAATTCAAGTAATAATAAATGTAGCAGTTGTAACATCATCAATGCCAGCAACAGGAATGCCACTACCATTCTTTAGCTACCGGTGGAACAGCATTGTTCATATTATTGTGTGAGATGGGAATTTTACTGAATATTTCAAGAGCGGGAGTGAGGGAAAGATGAGAGCAATTATTGCAGCAGCAGGAACAGCAGGACATATTAATCCAGGAATTGCGATAGCAAATGAAATAAAAAGACAAGAAAAAGCTTCAAAAATAATTTTTATAGGAACAACTAGAGGTTTAGAAAATGACCTAGTTCCAAGAGCAGGTTATGAATTAAGAACAATTGAAGCATATGGATTAAGTAAAAAATTATCAATAGACAATTTAAAAAAGATGTATAAAACTTTAAAAGGATTTGGAGAAGCCAAAAAAATAATAAAAGAATTTCAGCCTGATGTAGTTATAGGAACAGGTGGATATATTTGTGGAGCAACAATTTCAGAAGCTCACAAACTAGGAATACCAACATTGTTACATGAAAGTAATGCATTTCCAGGTAAAGCAATCAAAATTTTAGCAAGAAAAGCCGATACTATTTTAGTTTCTTTTAAAGATGCAATTCCTAGAATAAAAAATGCAAAAAATGTAGTTTTTACTGGAACACCAGTAAAAATTAAAAAGATAAATTATACAAATGAAATAAAAAAGAACAAAATTAAAGAATTAGGATTAAAAGAAGATAAGCCAATAGTTTTAATTTTTGGTGGAAGTCAAGGTGCACAAAAAATTAATGAAGCAATTATAGAAATAATAGAAAATAATTTGAATAAAAACTATCAAGTTATATGGGCAACAGGACCAAAACAATATGATATTATAAAAGAAGAATTAGACAATAAGCATAAAAACATAAACAGAATTGAAAATATGAAGATAGTTCCATACATATATAACATGGAAGAAATAATGAATTTAGTAGATTTAATAGTTGCAAGAAGTGGAGCAATGACTGTTACAGAAATCTCTAATTTGGGAAAACCATCAATTTTAGTTCCATTGCCAAATGTTAGCCATGACCATCAATTATATAATGCAAAAGCATTAGAAAATAGAGGAGCAGCAAAAATTTTGCTAAATGATGAACTTACTGGCAAGATATTAAATGAACAAATTGAAAAAATAGTATTAGATGAAGAAGAAATGTTACATATGGGAGAAAAAGCATTAAGTATGGCAACATCAAATGTTGAAGAAAAAATTTATAATGAGATTAAAAAAATTTGTAATAGAAAAAGGAAGTAAAAGGATATGTTTAAAAACATACAATTTAAAATAATATTAATTTTCTTTATAATAGGAATACTAATCATAAGTGGACTAGGAATTTCTTTTATAAATTCACTTCAAATGTTAAGTGTCAAAGTAGAAGAAGGACAAGTTACAGCTGAGCAAGTAGAAGAAATCCTAGGTTTAATACAACAAAGAACATTTATCACATTAACAGTTGCAGGGGTTGTTTTTGCAGTTATAGGCATAATTTCAGCAGTATTTTTATCAAGATTTGTTATTTATCCAATCAACAAACTAATAAAAAGTGCAGAAAAAATAACAGAAGAAGATGTGGACAAGCTAGATGATAATTCAGATAAAAATGGAGATGAAAAAACTAGCAAGAAATCAAAGAAAAAATCTCTAAGGAAAAAAGGAAATGATTTAGGAGATTTAGAAAATATTTTTGGAGTCATGACAACAGAATTAAAAGAAAAGCTAAGTGAAGTTTCAACTCAAAAAAATCAAATAGAAACAATACTACTTCACATGACAGATGGAATTATAGCATTTAATATGAAAGGTGAAATAATATTAATAAATCCTGCAGCAAAGAAATTTTTGAGTATTAGACCAGAAGACAACACCTTTGATGACATATTTAAAAAATTCAACTTAGATATCAATATGGAAAAAATAATTTACTTAGAGAATTGGACATCAACAGAGCAAAGAATACAAGTAGAAGACAATTATATGAATGTATTTTTTGCACCATTTAAAAATGAATCAGACAGACCAGATGGCGTAATAGCAGTAATTCAGGATATAACAGAACATGTTAAATTAGACAATATGCAAAAAGAGTTTGTTGCAGATGTATCACATGAATTAAAAACGCCAATTACTTCAATCATGGGATATGCAGACACATTGTTAGAAGGAGAATATGACAAGGAAACTCAAACTAAATTCCTAAATGTTATTGCAACAGAAGCAAGAAGAATGGCAAAATTAGTTACAGATTTATTAACGCTTTCAAGATATGATAGTAATAAAAAGAAAACTCAGAAAGAATCTTTTGATTTAGGAGAGTTAGTAAAAAAATGTCAAGATAAATTAGCAATAGAAATTAAGAAGAAAAATCATAAAGTAAATTGTTTTGTTACAGCAGATGTACCACCAGTATATGCAGATAAAGATGATATTGAAAGAGTGGTATTAAATATATTGTCAAACAGTATAAAGTACACAAAAGATGGTGGAGAAATCAAAATATATGTTGGATTTGTATATAATGATGCATATATAAAAATATTTGATAATGGAATTGGAATTCCAGAAGAAGATTTGTCAAGAATATTTGAAAGATTCTACAGAGTAGATAAGGCTCGTACAAGAGAAATGGGAGGTACTGGTTTAGGTCTTTCAATTGCAAAAGAGATTTTGGATAAAAATGGTGGAAGCATAGATATAAAAAGTGTTGTAGGACAAGGTACAGAAGTAGTTGTACGTATTCCTACAAAGCAATAAACAGGGATTCAGGGACGGTCCTAAAAATCCCCCTTTTTAGGGATTTTTAGGACCGTCCCCTAATCCCTGCAAAAAAATTTAAAAATTCATTGATAACTTAGCAAAAATAATGTATAATAAAGAAGTGAAAATCTGAAAAAGGAACGTGATAAAAGCATGAGTGAAAAAACAAAAGAAATATTAGAGTGGGTATATTGTATAATAATAGCATTAGTATTAGCAATGCTATTTAGATATTTTATAGGAACACCAACAATTGTAAAAATGTCATCTATGTATCCAACATTAGTACAAGATGAAAGATTATGGCTAAATAGATGGGGGAGAACAACAAAAACATTACCAGAAAGAGGAGATATAATAACATTTGAAGAACCTGCAAAAATCAAATATACAGCCGCTGAAATAGATGAAAGCAATCCAGTAGCACAATATAATAACCGAACAGGATTTGATTGGTTTATACATAACTTTTTGGAAATTGGAAAAAGAAGTTATATTAAAAGAGTAATTGCTTTACCTGGTGAACATGTAGAAATAAAAGATGGAAGTGTATATATTGATGGAGAAGAATTAGACGAACCATACTTACAAGATGGAATTGTAACAGATTTGTATGTAAATACAAATGGTGTAGGGTTTGATGATTTCGTTGTTCCGGAAAATTGTGTATTTGCAATGGGAGATAATAGAAATCACAGTACAGATTGTAGAGCTTTCGGATGTATACCATTAGAGAAAATTGAAAGTACAGTAGCAATTAGAATTTGGCCATTGAATAAATGGGGTCATGTAGATTAAAGGATTTGATTAAATGTTTGAAACAATTTTAGGAAATGAGAAAAATAAACAAATATTACAAAAATCAATACAAAACAATACAATATCACATAGCTATATGTTTGTAGGAATACAAGGAATAGGAAAAAAAATAATTGCAAAAGAATTTGCAAAAAACATATTGTGTTTAAATAGAAACGATAATAATAATTGTACATGTAAATCATGTATTGAATTTGAAACAAATAATAATCCAGACTTCTCAATAATAGAACCAGATGGGAATAGCATCAAAATAGAGCAAATACGTGAGCTACAAAAAAAGATACAAGAAAAACCAATAATATCAAATAACAAAGTATATATAATAGATGATGCAGACATGATGACAACAGAAGCACAAAATTGTTTATTAAAAACATTAGAAGAACCGCCAGAATATGCAACGATAATATTAATAGGCTCAAATGAAAACCTATTTTTACCAACAATAAAATCACGTTGTATGATTCTACATTTTGAACCAATATCAAATGAAAATATAAAAAAATATTTGCAAACTGAATTAGCAATTTCAAATATAGATGATGAAATGCTAGACATATTTCAAGGCAGTATAGGAAAGGCAATAGAGCTAAAAGACAAGAAAGAAGAATATGAAAAAATAATAGCATTTGTAGAAAATTTGGATAAAAAAGATATAATAGATTTATACAAATTAGCAGAACCAATATATAAATCAAAAGAAGAAATATTTGAGATATTAGATTATATAAATATTTTACTATTAAAAAAAGCAAGACAAAATTATTTATACACTGATTGTATACAAATTGTAGAAGATACTAAAAAAAGATTGAAACAAAATGGAAATTATGATATGTGTATAGATAATCTAGTATTTAATCTAAAAGAAAGGATGTAAAATAACTTGAAAAATATAATAGGAGTAAGATTTAAGAAACTAGGAAAAATATATTTCTTCAATCCAAAAAACTTGAAAGTAAGAAGAGGAGACAAAGTAATAGTAGAAACAGCTCAAGGTGATGAATATGGAGAAGTTGTTATACCAAATAGATATATAGAAGATGAAAAAATATTAGCACCACTAAAAAAAGTAATACGTATAGCGAACTATAAAGACCATAAACAATACCAAGAATGTAGAAAGAAAGAAAAAGAAGCATTTGAAACCTGTTTAAAGAAAATAAAAGAACACAAATTAGACATGACACTAACAGATGTAGAATATAAATTTGACAATAGTAAAATACTATTTTACTTTACAGCAGATGGAAGAATAGACTTTAGAGACTTAGTAAAAGACCTAGCAGCAATATACAAAACAAGAATAGAACTAAGGCAAATAGGAGTAAGAGACGAAGTAAAAAGAATTGGTGGAAATGGAGTTTGCGGTAGAGAACTATGTTGTTGCACATTCTTAAGTGACTTTGAAACAGTATCAATAAAAATGGCAAAAGAACAAAATCTATCATTAAATCCATCAAAAATATCAGGAAATTGCGGAAGACTAATGTGTTGCTTAAAATATGAAAATGACGTATATGAAGAAAAAGCAAAAAGATTACCAAAAGTTGGAGCAATAGTAAAAACAGAAGATGGAGTTGGAGAAGTAGACTCTGTAGAAACGCTAAAAGAACAACTAAGAATAAAATCCAAAGATGGCGAAGTAAACACATATAAAAAATATGACGCAAAAGATGTGATAGTAATAAAAGACGTAGAAGAAGACAATGATAAAGTAGACGAAATAAATGATCCAGAACTAGAAGAATTAGAAGATAGGGATTAGGAGGTGAAAAATATGGCATATAAAATAACAGATAAATGTATATCTTGTGGAGCTTGTGCAGCTGAATGTCCAGTAGGATGTATATCACAAGGTGATGATAAATTTGTAATAGATCAATCAGCTTGTATATCATGTGGTACATGTGCTGGAGTTTGCCCAGTTGAAGCACCAGAAGAAGAATAGAAAAACATGAAAAAAATAGGTAGTATGAAACCTACCTATTTTTGTGTTCTTTTTGTGTTGCGGTTAACGTAATGTTACCCAACTTTGTAATTTAATTATAATACATATTATTATTATTGTCAAATAAAATATACATTTTTTTCATATTTTTTAAAAATTATTTTATATATAGTTTTTTGATTTTTTCATTAATTAAATCTAAACTTTTATCAGATATTCTTAAATCTGATAGAACATCAGACTTTTTTTGTGGATCATATATTTTTTGTTTGCTTATTGTAGTTATTTGACTAATTAATGCAACGCTTCCTTTTTTCATCTTTGACATTTCTGAATTTACTTTTTTAGCAAATGCTAAGTTATCAAGAGCTGACTTTATTTCTTCTTGAGTAGAGTTTTCTACATTGATAGAGTTGATTTTTTGAGACAATTCTAACATTAATTTATCATATTTTTCTTTAAAATTTAAATATATCTCATTTCCTAAAAATACAGAAGAATAGTGCAAAGATTTTCCTTTATAAGAAGTCAAAGGAATAACTGTTACAATTCCAGAACTTTTAGGATTAAATCTATCAATAACTATACAATAGTGCAAGCCACCTTCTTCATTTCCTATATTATATCCAAGATTTACTTTAATTACATCACCACGATGATAGCTTTTTAAGTAGTTAGGATTGAAATCATCTTCAAAACTTAATAATCTTGAATAATCTTCTAACCAATAAGCTAATTTATCAGCTTTAGAAATAGTTTCTTTATTATTTGTATATGAAATCATCAGCTTTTTTAATTGTCTAAGAGAAACTTCAACGTGAGATACTATTTCATCTTTTGAATTTATATTATTGTTTTCATCTATATCTAAATTTTCCATTTCAGCCTCCTTTTGTAAAATTAATTTTTATTATACAATGCTCTAGTGTAGATTGCAAGGAAAATCAGTAAAAATAATAAATAAATATAAGGATAAATAAGAAAATGATTGTAATATACATAAAACCATGACATAATCCTAACAGTAACTTATTGAAAAAGGTTTAGAAAGGAGAACTTTATGAACAATGAAAATGTTGCAGAATTTTTGCAAAAACCATTACAGGAGGCTTTTGATGCTGAATGCCGGAGCTATGCAAACTATTTAACAATCTATGAAAGTCTGGTTAAGACATGGGAAGATTTAGAAAAACAAAGAGATGAATTAGAAGAAAAAAAGAAGTTAGAACAAAAAATTGTTGATTACAATCGTTCTTTTAATTCAAGTGAATTTGATAAGATGAAGAAATTATTGAATTTATCAGATTCAGAGGTGGAAAAGATTACTAAATCATTTTCCATGTACGAGCCAGATGCAACGTTATCAGGAAAATCACTAAACTTAAGCTATGAGATTACCGCAATAGAGGGCCTTCTAGAAAATCTAAGAGAAAGTCTTCGGAACATAGAAAAGAATGTAAGAAAAATTGTTTATCGTGCTCATGATTCTGAAGCAGAACTAAAATTTCCAGAAGAAAATGCAGTTGCGGAAAGACTTTTAATTTTGTGTTACTATGATACGCAGTACTTTGATTATTACAGAAAAGTAATAAAAATCGAAGATTGCAAATTTAGTGACAATTTTGTGAAGGCATATTTGGCAATAGAAGGTGAAGAAAAAGCTTACAGTTGGTTTGTAGAAGAAGCAAAAAAGTACAAAATCTAAACCAAATGCAAGTGTAAAAATACATTTGCACAAGTAAATTAAACAAAAATAAAAGACAGTCAAGGAATAATTACATCTTTTCTGTCTTTTATTCTTGGTGCGTCACTTTCACAAATAAAAGATAATAAGCAAGGTCCGTCCCCAAATCCCTAAAAACAGGGATTTTTAGGACCGTCCCTAAATCCCTAAAGGAGCTACTTCGAATTTAATTTCAAAATCATTAAAATCTTCTAATTTATTTTTTTCTAAACAATCCAAATAATGTTCTAACTGCTCTTGAGTTTTACAAGCAGCGATAATAACAGGATTCAATTCATAGCGAAACATATTATCAAGAGCAAATTTAAAAGCATCAATAACAGATTTTGATTCCCTATCTCTAATTAAAGAGTAAGCCTCTCTAAACCTTGCAACAACAGGATGTTTCATATAATAATCTAAAGACAAAACAAATTCTTTTTCTATTACATCCTGATAAGAAGTGTAAGAATTAGGATATTGCTCTAGGTATAAAGAAATTTCATGTTTTGTATAAGGTAAAAATATTTTTTTCAACTTTTCTGATACTATTAAAGTACGATTTTCCTGAATATTTTCCTTTTCGTTTGAATTGGTTAATTTTCTATTAATAGATAAATCATCTTTATTTGATGAGAAGATATTAGTTTTATCTGTTAAATGAACTTCAGTATCAAAAGATGATAGATATTTTTTTACAATATTTTTTTGAAAAAATGTATCTATTTTTATATCATTCAATAAAATTTTAGACCTCACATCTTCATTTTTTACTGAAAAATTATTAATCATTTCTTTTAAAT
>CAWVDV010000118.1:0-13488 GCA_963928115.1 Bacillota bacterium
ATATCTATCAATGATGGCTGGAACAACATCATTTGGAGTTCCATACATGACTGGAGTTTCACCATTAGAAAAAGAAAAAGGAAACACATATTTTCTTCCTCCAATTTGGAAAAGAGAATATCGTTCAACTTTTCTTCGTTCTAAGAAAGAAAAAAAACAAGCTGATATTTCAATGAAATGGAGAGATTGAAAAATAATTACAATCAAATTTATTACTTAGAAAGGATTAATAGTAAAAATGAATAATTCAAGAATTTCTGTTCCAGAAGCTGTTAGTATTGTTTTAATAGTTTTGGTGGCACACACTTTAGTTTCTTTACCTAAGAGCCTTTTAAATGTTACTGGTTCTGCAACTCTTATTAATTTATTATATGTTGGTATTATTATGTTTTTTCTTGTTCTTTTAATTGTAAAACTTTTCAAAAGTTTTGCAGGACAAGATATTATTGATATTTCCAACTTTCTTGGTGGACCTGTTTTTCAAAAGATAGTAGGTATGATTTTTATTTTATATTTTATTTTTAACAGTAGCATTTTACTTAGAAATTTTTGTGAGTGTTTAAAAACTGTATATTACCCAATGACTAGCCTTTTCTTTATTTTATTAACTTTTATTATTGCACTTTGTATTTCTAATAATTTCAACTTTTCTGTTACTGCTAAAATTAATTTAATTATTTTACCTATAATTTTTGTTAGTATATTATTCATATTTTTTGCTAACAACCAAAATTTATCTTTTGAAAATCTGACACCTATTCTTGGTAATGGCCTTTTTGATACTTTTGTTACTGGCCTTGGTAACTTAGGTGCTTTTGGTGGAATCGTGTTTTTATATTTTATTCCTCCATATTTAAAAGAACCTAAAAAATTTAAAAAAGTTGCAATGATTTCTATTGGTCTTTCTATTGTTTATCTTATAATATGTGTTGCTATAATTCTTTTGACTTTTACCTTTTTATTAAAAGTTGATGAAATAATGCCTCTTTACTCTGCTGCAAGATATGTTGAGTTCGGCTCATTTTTCCAAAGGTTAGAGTCAATTCTTTTACTAATTTGGATTATTGGTATGGCATGTTACTTTAGTATTACTCTTCATATCGCTATGAATATTTTTAAGAAAATCACTAATATTCGTGACTCCAAACCGCTACTTATTCCTTTTGCTTTATTAATGCTTTCTATTAGCTTATTTCCTTCTAACTACAGTATTTCTAAATATTTAGAAACTAATATATATCCTTGTCTTGTTATTTGGATTGGGCTTATACTTAGCACATTAATTTTATCACTTGCTTATTTAAAAAAGAGAAGGAGTTTTAAAGATGAAAGTATGGATTAGACGACTTTTTATTTTAATTGTAATGATAATATTTCTAGTGGCTTTTTCTGGCTCTTATTCTGCTTTAAGTATTGATAATTTGTCGACTGTTGTTGCAATAGCAATAGATACTTCTGATATAAATAAATTGCGAATGAGCTTTCAGTTTACTAATGCCTCTTCTGTTTCGGAATCTGGCTCAACTGAACAATCTCCTTCAATTATTTATAGTATTGATTGTTCTTCAATTAGTAATGGAATTAACTTGATGAATACTTATATTGGAAAAGAACTAAATTTGTCACATTGTAAAATAATAGCTTTTTCAGAAGGATTAGCTATGAATGGAATTTCAGAAGAGGTTTATACTTTGTTTAATAATGCCCAAATTAGACCTTCTACAAATGTTGTTATTACAAAATGTACTGCAAAATATTATTTGGAAAATTCTAAACCTTTAGCTGAAAACTTATTAACTAAATATTATGAAATTTTTGCAAATTCTAGTAAATCAACGGGTTATACTGTTAATGCTACTCTTGGAGAATTTTTTAGTAGTCTCATTTGCGATTCTTGTGAAGGTTATGCAATTTTAGGTGGTATTAGTTCTGAAGATAGTGAAGCAACTACTGGAATAGATTCTCAAAAGGATTCTTCTAGTAAAGCAAATTCTTCATCTTTATCTGGAAAGATTACAAGTGAAAATATAGGTATGGCAGTTTTTAAAGGTGATAAATTAGTTGGAGAATTAAATTCTATTGAAACTTTGTCTTTTTTAGCAACAATAAATGAAATTTCTAGCTTTCTAGTCTCTGTTCCAGACCCTAATGATAGTAGTTCATATATTGATATTTATCTGACTCCTATTATCGATTCTAGAATAAATGTAGATTTTGTAAATGGTTCACCATATATTAAAGTTTCTTATTCTTTTACTGGACGTATTTATTCGATGAAGGCAAATTCTAATTATTTAGATGATGCTGTACTTGATAAGATTTCTGATTCTTGTGCTACTTACTTGGAAACAGTGTTTTCTAACTATTTATACAAAACTTCTAAAGATTTGGAATCTGATATTAATGGTGTTGGTAAAAATGCTAAAAGTAAGTTTTTAACTACTCAAGATTTTGAAAATTACGATTGGCTTGAACATTATTCTGATAGTTTCTTTGATGTGTCTGTTGATACTTCAATTCGTTCAAGTTATCTATTGACAGAAACCTAGTTTTTCATTTTGACTTTAATAATTGATTTTAAAGAATTGGTGGAGGTTTGTTATGTTTGATTCTTTACAATTTATTTTATTTATTATTGTTATTATTTTTGTTTTTCTAAAGGTTGTAGCATATGGTTTATATGAAATTAAGCAGGAAAGCAACAAATTTGGTGGGATTACTGTTATTGTGTTTTCTTTGGTTGTTTCTATACTTAGTATAGTTTCGTTGTTTTCAATTTAGGGATTTGGGGACGTCCCTGAAAATCCTTCAAAAAAGATTTAGTGACATGCTAACCTGTCCCCAAATCCCAAAAAGAGGATTTTTGGGGCCGTCCCTAAATCCTCATCTCAAAGTCAATCTGTCTTAAAATTTTGCTAGCTTTTTTTACTCTAATTTTAACCTTATCCCCAATTTTATATACTTTATTTGAGTGTTCTCCAATTAGCTGTTTTTTATCTTCATCATAAATGAAATATTCATCACCTAAATCATCAAAACGAATTAGCCCTTCAATTGTATTTTCAAGTTCTACAAACATTCCAAATGAAGTAATTGAAGATACAATACCTTCATATTCTTCACCAATTCTTGATTCCATGTATTCAGCCTTTTTCAAATCTTCTGCTTCTCTTTCAACTTTAGTTGCAATTTTTTCTCTTTCTGATGATTGCTTTGCCCTATCTTCTGCTTGTTTTTGATGTTCTTCTATCCAGTTTTCTTTTACATCATAATTTTCTTCTAAATATCTTGATATTATTCTATGAATAAACAAATCTGGGTATCTTCTAATTGGTGAAGTAAAATGGCAGTAGTATTTACTTGCTATTCCAAAATGACCTTTATTTTCTGCTTCATATCTTGCAAGCTTAAGTGTTCTTAGCACTAAATTTGATACTACTTTTTCTTCTTCTTTTCCTTTTGTTTCTTCTAATATTTTCGCAAATTCTTTTGGATAAATATTATCTTTATTTGCCTTTATTTTTAATCCAAAATTAATTAAAAATTTATTTAATTCTTGAATTTTTTCTATATCTGGTTTTTCATGTACTCTATATATAAATGGGGCTTGTAACCAATAGAATTTCTCTGCAATTGTTTCATTTGCAGATAGCATAAATTGTTCAATAATTTCATTTGCAAAACTTGTTTCATATTTTCCAACAGAAACTACTTTTCCATCTATATCTAAACCAATTTTGCTTTCTGGAATATCTAAATTCAAATATCCTTGTTCCATTCTTCTATTTTTTAGAATTATTGCTAATTCTTCCATATTTTTAAATTCTTGTATATATGGTTTGTAGTGGTTTATTACTGTTTCATTTCCATCTAAAATTGCTTGAACATCATTATAGTTCATTCTTTTAGTTACTTTTATTATTCCTTTTACAACCTCACCTGAAACGACATTTCCCTTTTGGTCAATTTCCATGATACATGAAATAGTAAATCTATCTTCACCTTCATTCAAGCTGCAAAGACCATTTGAAAGTTCTCTTGGAAGCATTGGTATAACTCTACCTAGCATATATATACTTGTTCCTCTAATTAAGGCTTCCCTATCTAACAAACTATTTTCTTTTACATAGTGACTAACATCTGCTATATGGACTTCTAACTTATAGTTTCCATTATCTAACTTCTCTACTCTTACTGCATCATCTAAATCTTTTGCATCTTCTCCATCAATTGTAAAAATCTCTCTATCCCTAAAGTCTACTCTGTTTGGTATGTCTTTTTCATCAATAGTATCACCAAACTTTTTAGCCTCTTGTACAACCTCTTCTGGAAAAGTTGAAGGTAAATTATATTCCTTAATTAATGAAAGCATATCTACACCCGCTTCATTAACATTTCCCAGTACTTCTATTATCTTACCTTCTGCATTTTTTCCGTTTTGAGGATATTTAGTGATTTTAACTAAAACTTTGTGGTTGTCTCTTGCTTTTCCAAAATTCTTTTTTGAGATAAATATATCTGTGCCAAAACTTCTATCATCTGGTACAACAAATCCAAAACTCTTGTTATTTTGGAAAATACCAACAACTGTATCTTTCTCATGTTTTAAAATTCTAACAACTTTTCCCTCTGCACTTTTAACTTTATTACTTTCTTCTAAAATCTCAATTAAAACCCTATCTCCGTTTAGAGCATTTAAAGAGTTTTCTTTTGAAATATATATTTCATCTTCTTGGTCTTCTAAACGCACAAAACCAAAACCTTTTTGGTTTTTCCTATAAATACCGTCATAATATGTCTTTTCTACTAATCTATAACGATTCTTTCTATTCTTTTGAATCTTCATCTCTAACTCTAAATCTCCAAGCACCTCTAAAAAATCACCATATTCATTTTTAGGCACTCTCATAATCATGGCTAATTCCTTAGCCTTCATCGGCACATAATCATCATCTTTCATTAAATCTAAAATCTTTTGCTGTTGTTCTTCCAATTTCATCTTTCCTTTCCGGGATTAGGGGACGGTCCTTAAAATCCCTGTTTTTAGGGATTAGGGGACACTCCTTTAAATTCCTATTGTTCGCAAAAAAAGGCAGTTACTTTTGAAACCGCCCTTTTACTTATACTATGCCATATATAATATTCCTAATGCAATTGTTAATATAGCAAATACAATTGCTAATATTATTGTCCATCTTTTTTGTTTTCCTTCTTTTGTTCTTGCTTTGTTTTTTTCAAAGAAGTTATTTGTTGATGAACCTGTGATTGTTGAAGATAATCCTGCATCTTCTTTTGATTGTATTAGTGTTAAGATTATTAATGCTAATGCTACTAAAAAGTATATTACAATCAATATTCCTTTTGCTATTTCCATTTATATTCATTCCTCCTAACGGTTTCTCTCATTGATACTTGAATATTGTAGCACATATTTTTGTAAATTGCAATTGTTTTTCATAAATTTTTCCTTATTGCCTCAACTTTTCTATTTCCTCTTTAGTTAAGTTAGTTAGTTCCATTATTAACTTAATATCCATATTTTTCTTTAACATTTCTTTTGCTATTGTTTCTTTTTCTCTTCTTGAGCCTTTCTCAATGCCTTTTTCAATCCCTTGTTCAATTCCTTGAGCTAGACCTTTTTTGGTTGCATAATTTATTGCTGATATTTCATCTAATATGGCTTTTCTTCTAAATTCATAATTATTTCTTTCTTCTCTACTTAAACTCATTGATGCTAATTTTTTATCTATTTTTTCTATTTCTTTGTTCTTCTTACTAATTCTTCTCATTTTTTCCTCTTCACCTCCAACAAATAGCCATAACAATTGTTCTAACTTAGTATCTATTTTTGGATTTTTCTTTTTAAATTTTTGCAATTCTATAATATGCATTTCTATATAATCTGTTGCATATTTGTCTTCACTTTCATAACCCATATCTACATATTCTTCTTGATTATTCTTTTCAAATTTCATCCTTGCTATTGAATGATAACTGTTTCTTTTATAATAATTAAAGTTTAAAATATTAATTACTATTACTTTTTTACAATTTATATATGGTTCATTTTCTCCTATTTGCTGTGAATATACTCTTGACATATAATATGTACTTCTTTGTGCTATGTTATGCTGATTTTGCACCTGCATCTCAACATTTACAATTATTCGATTATCCAGTGTTACCTTTAAATCAAGCACACCATATTTACTATCATAAAAATCTTTTGGTAACTCAGGGTTATTTATTTCAATTTTTTCTATGTTTATCTTTAGTATACCTTCTAAAAAGTCTTTTAATGCCTCTTTGTTTTCTTCTTGTCCAAATATTCTTTTAAATACATAATCACTTGTTAATGGTAATTTTTTTATGTTTGTTTCTTGTTCATTTATCATATTTTATTTTCCTCCTTATGGTATCACTTTTTTTTTGATTTTTCAATATGTTTGATGTAATTTTAGAATAAATTTTTACTTGTTGGTAATTCAATAGATAAAATTTTAGATTGAACTTAATTTTTATTTACAAAAATTACATTAATATTTTTCTTGAAAATTTCGATTTAAATTTTTGAATATTAATATTTTAAATATGATATCATAACGTTTTTGAAAAGTTTGTCGAAACTTGCGATTAGCATAAAAAAACACAATTCTTAGATTGTGCTTTTTTATATTATACATTCATAATAATTAAGTCAAGATTTTTTTCTTATTTTTTTATTTATTTTCTATTTTCCGTGATATTTTAACAAATTATAATTTATCTATATCTTTCAAAATACACCAAGTTCCAATTGGTTCTGGCAAATCTTTAAAAGTTAGCATCTCTTTAGTTGTTGGATGTTCTATTGTAAGCTCATAAGCCCATAAAGCAATTTGTTTTCCTTGTCCACGTTTTCCATACTTTTGGTCACCAAAAATACTATGTCCTGCATTTGCAAGTTGCACTCTTATTTGATGATGTCTTCCCGTATGTAGATTTATTTCTAAAAGACTTAAATTTTTCACTTCATTATATGCTAATTCCTTGTAATCTAATTTTGCAAGTTTAGCATTTTTCTTATCTTTGTTCACTACTTTACTAATATTATTTCTTTCATCTTTATATAAATAATCTTCTAATGAGCCTTCTTTTTCTTTAAATCTGCCATCAACGACTGCCAGATATTTTTTCTTAAAAACTTTTTCTCTTACTTGATTACTTAATCTTGATGCAGCCTTTGAAGTTTTTGCAAATATCATTACTCCACCAACTGGTCTATCTAATCTATGTACTAATCCTAAATATACATTTCCTGGTTTTTGGTATTTTTCTTTTATATATTGCTTAACTAAAGTTAGCATGTCCATATCTCCAGTTTTATCAGATTGTGATGGAATGTTTGGCTTTTTTTCAACTACTATAATATGATTATCTTCAAAAATTATTTTTAATTTTCCCATCTACCATAAATACCACAAGGCAATACAAGTTTTGAATTTTCCATTGGTAATCCAATTTCACCCGCTTCTATTTTTCCCTTGTGTTTCCTTTCTACTGTTAATTCTAAAATATTTTTTAAGACTGTACTAGATATACCTGTTGTATATGAATTTATTAAGAAAAATATTGGTTTATCTGATAAAACTTCTGTACATAACTCAACTAAATCATATATATTGTTCTCAAATTGCCAAACTTCACCTTTTGCACCTCTTCCATATGATGGTGGATCCATTATTATTGCATCATATTTGTTTTCTCTTCTTATTTCTCTATTCACAAATTTTACAACATCATCTATTATATATCTAACTGGTCTTTTTTCTAAGCCTGATGATATAACATTTTCTTTTGCCCAAGTTGTCATTCCTTTAGAACTATCAACATGACAAACTGAAGCCCCAGCAGATAAGCAAGCAACTGTTGCTCCTCCAGTATATGCAAATAGGTTTAAAACTTTTATTTCTCTGTTATTTTTCTTTTCATTTTTTATTTTATTTATCATCCAGTCCCAATTTACTGCTTGCTCTGGGAATAATCCTGTGTGTTTAAATCCCATTGGCTTTATATTAAATGTTAGATTTTTATAGTGTATTTGCCATTGGTTTGGTATTTTCTTTTTAAATTCCCAGCTTCCTCCTCCTGTCTTGCTTCTATGGTATGTTGCATTTATTTCTTTCCATTTGTTTGGAAATGTTTTTTGTTTCCATATTATTTGTGGGTCTGGTCTTGATAATATTACGTTTCCCCATTTTTCTAGTTTTTGTCCTTCTGCCATGTCTAGTATTTTGTATTCTTTCCATTCGTTTGCTATTTTCATATCTTTTTTGGTAGTTTAATAACTACTATCCTCCTATACTTAGAATAGTATTATTTTACCATATTTTATTGATTTTTCCAAGTGGGTTTATGAGATTTATAAATTTTGTAAAATTTCTATGAAATTATAAATCATAATAATATTAACTGTTGAAAATGTTATTAGTGCTATTATTATTGTGGTTAGTAACTTATGCCTTTTAATTTTTTTATGTATTTTGCTTGTCCAACTTTCACTCCCTATTTGCAATCTGTTTAGTTTAGTATTGTATCTTATTTGAAAGATTTCGTCTTTTGCGTATTCCATAAATAATTTCCCCCTTATATTTTTATTTATTATATGTATATGCTTAAAATCCTGAATTATTCCAAATTTTAAAAAAGATGTGTACTTTTTCTTGTACACATCTCAATGAGGCTATTTCTTTTCCTCATTTTTAGCAGCCTGTTCTTTTGCTTGTTCCTTAACTTGTTTTTTTGTTTGTTTTACTGCTTGTTGTTCAGCTTGCTTTTGCCTTTTTTTAGCTGCTCTTATTTTTCTATATCTCTCATAATAACTACGGATATAGATACCAACTGTTACTCCTATCAGAAGTAACCAAATAGCCATTTCTTCCGAGAATTGAAAATAAAAATCAATGAAGATTTTTTTCATTTCATCAAACCGAAAGATTGTTGCTCCTAGGATTATCATTCCTAGAGCAAGAGCTATTCCCCTAAATAAAATCTTTAATGCTGTTGTCACCCTTTTCATATTGTATACTCCCTTCTTTAAAGATTTTTCCATCCTCATGGATGACATAATATTATTATACTCTCTTTTTCTAATTTTTTCAAGTTTTTTATTTTTTCAATTTCTAAATATTGCCGTAAATTCTTGATTGTGTTATACTAAACTAGAAACTATAAACAAGGAATATTCCTTAGCTTTCAATTCCCGAAGGAGGGATTACATGAAGAGAGCACTTGTAGTTTTGTTTAGCTTAATTCTTGGATATTTAATATTTTATATCTATGAACTTAAGCAATTTAGGAAGCATCATTTTCCTGTTGCTTACCCAATAATTTCCGATATTGCAAAACATCGGAGATGGATAAAAGTGGAGCGGTAATGCCTCTCCACTTTTATTTACTTTAAAGTTGCGTCCCCAAACTATCCAAAAATGGTCAGTCCGAACCTGTCCCCAAACTAACCACAATTTTTTCTGCTAGTTCTTTGGTTATGCCTTTTACTTGCATTAATTCTTGGACACTTGCTTTTTTGATTTTTTCAACACTTCCGAAGTGCTTTAATAGTGCTTGTTTTTTTACCTTTCCAATTCCATTTATTTCATCTAATTCTGATTTTGTTATGTCCTTATCTCTTAGTTTTCTATGATATGTTATTGCAGTATCATGTACTGTATCTTGGAATCTTGTAATTAGATGCATTAAGTTTTCAGATATTTTTAGTTCTTTTCTATTTTCGTCCATTAATGCTCTTGTTTGATGCTTATCATTTTTTACCATTCCAAATATTTTGATGCTTAATATATCATTTTTTTCTTTTCCTTCATATTCATTTGCTACTTTTTCAATTGCTTTTTTAGTTGCTCGTATTTGTGTTATTCCACCATCTGCAAAGATTACATCTGGTAATTTTCCAAATCCTCCATTTGGATTTTCTATTGAATGTCTTAATCTTCTAGTAATTACTTCTTCCATACATCTTGGGTCATCTTGTCCAAATACTGTTTTTATTCTAAATCTTCTTGATAAATTCTTTTTTATAACTCCATCTTGCAATACACACATTGCTGCTACCATGTATTCTCCTGATATATTTGATATATCATATGTTTCTATTTTTCTTGGTAATTTATCCATTTTTAGAACTTCTTTTAGCTCCATTAGGATTTCACTTTTGTCTTTTTCTTTGTTCTCTAATGTTACTTTTGCATTATTTTCTGCCATTTCTACAAATCTTAATTTTTCGCCTTTTTTAGGACTTTTTATTTCCACTTTTCTTCCTAACATTGTGGATAACCACTGTTCTAGGGCTTCTTTTTCTTCTAGTTCTTCTCTTATCATTATTTTATTTGGTATGTTTGGATTGTCTAAATAGTATTGTTTTATAAATCCTGATAAGATTTCACTATCTTCCATATCTTTTAAGTCATTATAGAAATAGTGTTCTCTGCCTATCATCTTGCTTCCACGTACAAAAAATATTTCTATACATATTTCTAATTCTGATTTTGCTATTCCTATTACATCTATGTTATTTTCTGATATATTTGATACTTTTTGTTTTTCTGATACTCTTTCAATTGCTTGTATTCTATCTCTTAAGTATGCTGCTTGTTCAAAGTCTAATTTTTTTGACGCATTTTTCATTTCTTTTTCTAGTTCTTTTATTACTTTTTCTGTTTTTCCATCTAACAAGTCTATTATTTCATCAATTTGTTTTCTGTATTCTTCTTTTGTTACATATCCCATACATGGTGCTAAACATCTATTTATGTGGTAATTTAGACATGGTCTTGTTCTTTCTTTTAATGTTCTACATTGTCTTATTTTATATTTTTGTTTTATAAAGTCTACCATTTCTCTTGCTGCTCCTGGATTTGCATATGGTCCAAAATATTTTGACCCATCATTTATTAATCTCCTTGTTATAAATACTCCTGGATAATCTGATTTTAAATCTATTTTTATATATGGATATGTTTTGTCATCTTTTAATAAGACATTAAATTTTGGTCTGTTCTTCTTTATTAAGTTACATTCCAAAATTAATGCCTCTGCTTCATTATCTACTACGATATATTCAAAGTGGTCAATTAGACTAATCATTTTTTCTATTCTTGCTGTTCTATCATTTTTTCTAAAATATTGACTTACTCTATTTCTTAAAGATACTGCTTTTCCTACATAGATGATATTGTCATCCTTATCTCTCATGACATATACACCTGGTTTATTAGGCAATTTTTTTAGTTCTTCTTCAATATTAAACATTTCTTACCTCTCGCTTTCAATTATACTAGATTTTCTTCTCTTTTTCAATTGCTATTTCTGAAATTTTTTTCATAAAACTTGACAAATCTGCAAATACTATGTAAAATAGAATACATAAAATCAAATATTATTTGCGTTCGTACAATGCAAAGCTTCTAGAAGTTACTTTTAGAGAATAAGGGTCACCGGCTGTAAGCCCTTTAAGTTCAACCTAGATAAGTGAAACACATTGGAGCAAATTTTAATAAAGTGGAAAACGTAAGTTTTCAAGTTGGGTGGTACCGCGGAAATTATTTCGTCCCTGCATTTGCATGGGCGTTTTTTGTTGTTTAAAATTGCTTTGCAATTCTATTCATTCAATTACGTTCATAGCTTAAATTAGATGAAAGGAATGATTTAAATGATTAAAAACATGTACAGAACTCATACTTGCAATGAAATTTCTTTAGAAGATGTTGGAAAAAAAGTAAGAATTGCAGGATTTGTAGAAACAATTCGTGATTTAGGAGGTCTTGTATTCCTTGATATTAGAGATATGTATGGAATAACACAAGTTGTAACTTCAGGAGAATCAGAATATGTTGATTTTGCATCTCATATTCCAATTGAATCTTCTGTTACTGTTTATGGAGAGGTTAAAAAGAGGGATGAAGAAACTATTAACCCTAAATTAAAAACTGGTCTTGTAGAAATTCGTATTGAAGAAATTGAGGTTTTAGGTAAAAGAACAAAAAATTTGCCTTTTGAAATTAATGCAAACCAAGATGTTAGAGAAGATTTACGTCTTCAATATAGATTTTTGGATTTAAGAAATTCTAGATTAAAAGATAATTTAATATTACGTGCAAAAGTAATTCAATTTTTAAGAAATGAAATGATTAATCAAGGATTTTTGGAAGTGCAAACTCCAATATTAACAAGTTCTTCACCTGAAGGTGCAAGAGACTATCTTGTTCCAAGTAGATTGCATCCAGGAAAATTTTATGCATTACCTCAAGCTCCACAACAATTTAAACAATTGTTAATGGTTTCTGGTATTGATAAATATTTTCAAATTGCTCCTTGTTTTAGAGATGAAGACGCAAGAGCTGACAGATCTCCTGGTGAATTTTATCAATTGGATATGGAGATGTCATATGCAACTCAAGAAGATGTTTTTAGTGTTATTGAACCAGTGATGTATAATACATTTAAAACTTTTTCTAATAAAAAAGTTCTGGAATATCCTTTTCCAAGAATTCCATATAAAGAAGCAATGCTTAAATATGGTACTGATAAACCAGATTTAAGAAATCCTTTATATATTATTGATTTATCTGAATTTTTTAGTAAATGTACATTTAAACCATTTATTGGTAGAACTGTAAGAGCTATTAAAGTTGAAAAACATTTATCTAAAGGTTTTCATGAAAAATTATTACAATATGCTTTGTCTATTGGTATGGGTGGTCTTGGATATTTAGAAGTTCAAGAGGATTTAAGTTTTAAAGGACCTATTGATAAGTTTATTCCTGAAGAATTGAAAAAGACTTTACTTGAACTTGCTGATTTAAAGAAAGATGATACAATTTTCTTTATTGCAGATAGTGAGAAAAGAGCAACTGAGCTTGCAGGTCAAATTAGAACTGAACTTGGAAAGCGTTTAGATTTAATTGATAAAGATGTATTTGCTTTTGCTTGGATTATTGATTTCCCAATGTTTGAATTAGATGACCAAGAAAAACTATCTTTTAGCCATAATCCATTTTCTATGCCTCAAGGTGGCTTAGAGGCTTTAGATGCTAAAAATCCATTAGATATTTTGGCATATCAATATGATATTGTTTGTAATGGTGTTGAGCTTTCTTCTGGAGCTGTTAGAAATCATGATATTAATATAATGTTAAAAGCATTTATTATGGCTGGCTATACTGAAGATGAGGTTAAAACTAAATTTGGCGCATTGTATAATGCTTTCCAATATGGTGCTCCACCACATGCTGGTGTTGCTCCTGGTATTGATAGAATGCTTATGTTATTAACTGATTCTGATAGTATTAGAGAAGTTATTGCTTTTCCTTTGAATAGTAAGGCTCAAGATTTGATGATGGGTGCTCCAAGTAATGTTAAGCGTGAACAATTAAGAGATGTACACATTCAATTGGATATAAAAAAATAGAGGAATTATTTTTCCTCTTTTTTTCT
>CAWVDV010000119.1:0-3203 GCA_963928115.1 Bacillota bacterium
TCTTTTCATCTTCTAATATATTACCATACATATCTGTATTAATTTTTTGTGTTTTAGCTGTTGGATCATATTCTTCATCTTCAACAAAGTCCCCATCTGGATCTTTCAAAGATTTTCTCAAATCTCTTAACATCTCTGTTGCTGATTGATATCTTAGTGTTGTATCTTTTTGCATTGCTTTCATAATTATTTTATTTACTGATGTTGGCAGATTTGGATTTAGTTCTATTGGCTCTTCAGGTTCTTCTTGCATATGCTTTAACGCAACAGAAACTGGAGTATCTGCATCAAATGGTACTTTTCCTGTTACCATCTCATACATAACTACTCCTAATGAGTATAAATCTGATTTTGCATCTGTAAATCCTCCTCTTGCATGTTCAGGTGAGAAATAATGCACTGAACCTATTGTTGTTCCAAATGCTGTTATTGTTGAATTTGAAACTGCTTTTGCAATTCCAAAGTCTGTTACTTTTGCAATTCCATCTTCTGTTATTATAATATTATGTGGTTTTATATCTCTATGTATTATATTATTTCTATGAGCTGTTTCTAATGCAGAAGCTATTTGAATTGCTACATTTACAGACCATTTCCAAGGTAGTGGTCCTTTTTCTTCTACGATTATTTCTTTTAAGGTTTTTCCTTGTATTAATTCCATTACTATATAATGTAGGTTGTCTTCAACTCCAACATCATAAATTGATACTATATTTGGATGTGTTAATCTTGCAGCAGATTGAGCTTCAACTTCAAATCTTTTTATAAACTCTTCATCTGTTGTAAATTCATCCCTTAATATTTTTACTGCTACATCTCTTTTTAGAATTTTATCAGTTGCTCTATAAACTGTTGCCATTCCACCATTGCCTATTTTTTCAATCATTTCATAACGATTACCTAATAGTTTACCTTCTAAATTCATAATTTCTCTCTCCTTAAATTCTGTTTACTTTTGCATGTATTTTCTCATATGTTTTTTATGACAATTACTGTTATATTGTCATATCCACCATTTTCATTAGCTAACTTAACTAACTCTTTTGGTGCTTGTTCTATATCTTTTTTTGCCTCTCTAAAAATATCTTCTTGTGATACTAGATTTGTTAATCCATCTGAATTTATTATTAAAATGTCATCTTTCAGAAATCCTTTTACCATAACATCTGGTTCTACAAATGCATTACATCCTAATGCTTTCATAAGCATATTTTTTTGTGGGTGATGTACTGCCTCTTCTTGTGTTATTGTTCCATCTTTTACTAATTTTTGTACATAGCTATGATCTTGTGTCAATTTTCTCATGAATTCTTTTCTTATTCTATATATTCTACTATCTCCAACATGTCCGATAAATACCTTATTATTATATATTAAGCAAATTTCTAAAGTAGTACCCATGCCTTCTAATTCTTCACTCTCTTTTGATTTTTCATATACTACCATGTTTGCATATTCCATACTACTTCCTACTAATTGTATTATGCTGTCTTTATCTTTTTCTATCTCTTTAAAATTGTTTTCTATATAGCTTTTGGCTGATTGTATAGCTAATTTGCTTGCTATTTCTCCTCCATTGTATCCTCCCATTCCGTCTGCTAACATGTATAGCTGTACTTCGTCTAATGAGTCTGATATGTAGTAATAGTCTTGGTTTATTTCTCTTACTTTTCCAATATCTGACTTGGCATACGCTTTTATCATTTTCTCACCTCTTTTTATGCCTTGTTCTCATTTTATTCATTATTCTATTTTATATCACAACTTAATAGATTTTGCAATGTTTTTTATAGTTTATTTCAAGATTAATTATACATGACACGTAATATCATTTTGCATTGTTTTATTCCATGTTTATCAAGGTTATAATATTTGCGTTATAAAACTATAATAGAATTGCAAAATAATAAGGATGGTGCAGAAATGAGTGTATTAGATAGGTTTTGGCCAAAAGATGAGTTAGTTCAAAAAACTATTGAAATTGAAAGCGGTCTTTATGATGAAATTGAATTTTTGTGTGAAAATGTTTATGATACTTCTGTTAGTAAAATTATTAATGCTTGTATTGATGAACTGATTGAAACAGAAGATGTTAAGTTATATCCGAAAGAATCAAATGAACTTTTTACTAAACATTCTATTATTCTTAGAAAGAGCTCTTTAAATAATTTGGAGAAACTTAAAGATAAATATGGTATTTCAGTTTATAAGTTGATTCATATTGCTATTAAAAATGTGCTTTTACAATATCATGAAGAAAAGAGCTAATAGTTTTTTCTTTATAACTATTAGCTTGTTTTTTAATTAAAATCTAAACTTTCTCTACATATATTTCATCATTTACTGCTACTACTGTGTAACAATTTAAATTTTGTATATCTTTAATTTCTTCAAATTCTATATATTCTTTTATTTGATTTCTTGCCTCTTCTTGTTTTTCTTTTAGTTTTCCTGCTTCTTCTTTTTTCAAATATTTAAACTCTATCATTACTCCTTTGTATCCTTTACTTTTGTCTTTTGGTATTAATAAAATATCTGGATATCTTCTTTGTACTTCCATTTCTGATTTTAATCTAAATATTTTTAAATTCATTGCTATACAATAAAATATTAATTTTACGTATTTTTCATCAAATTTTATAAAGTCTCTATTTGACAAATTTTTTAAATATTCTCCTAGCATTTTAGTAATTTTGTCTATCTTACCTTCTAATGCTATTTCTCTTGCTATTTCTGTATAATTTTCATTAATATCTACATCTATATTTCTTTTTAGTATTTGTAAGAAATAATCTGAATAAATTTCTTTCATGACTTTGTTTGGTATATTTAATTTCGGATATCCAACTTCTTCATCTTCTATTGTTAAATATCCTAAATAATACAACATTGAAACCAAATCTGTCTCCGTAAATTCCATTGCAGGGTTAAATTTCTGTGTTATTTCACTTACTATTCCTTCTCCTGATACTGTTTGTTCTATTACCCTTTCTCTTTCTTCTCCTTTGCATAAATCTAGCATCTTTCCTAACTTTGTATAATCACTTGCTATATTCACATCTATTAATTGTCTTGGTATCTCTTTATGTCTTGTGTAACTATTTAAGAAATATAAACACATATTTGAATTATATATTCTTTCTTTTGCATTTAATGAAAATCTATATCCATCATAATTTTCTTTCATTATTGGTAATATTTCT
>CAWVDV010000120.1:0-6076 GCA_963928115.1 Bacillota bacterium
AAATGATGGCTCAAAAGACAATTCAAAATTAATCGTGAAAAGATTTTTAGAAAAATATCCTGAAAAAATAGTATATCTTGAAAAAGAAAATGGTGGACTTTCAGATAGTAGAAATTATGCTTTGCCATATGCAAAGGGGGAATATGTTGCTTTTCTAGATTCAGATGATTATGCAGAAAAAGATATGTATGAAAAAATGTATGAGATAGCTAAAAAAGAGAATAGCGACATGGTAGAATGTGATTTTTATTGGGAGTATACTGATAAGAAAAAAGTAGATACTGGAGTAATATATTCTGGTCAAAATGAAATGCTTGAAAAAGTTAGAGTTGTAGCATGGAATAAATTAATCAAAAAAGAAATATTAGATAAAACTAAAATTGAATTTCCAAAAGGTCTTAGATATGAAGATGTGGAATTTACATATAAATTAATACCATTTTTAAATAAAGTATCATTTTTGAAAAAGCCATGTGTACATTATGTGCAAAGAGATGGTTCTATATCTAATACGCAAAATGAAAGAAACGAAGAAATATTTGATGTTTTAGAACATGTAATAGAGTTTTACAAAGAAAATGATATTTATGATAAATTTAAAAATGAGTTAGAATATGTTTATGTAAGATATGCTTTTTGTAGTTCTTTACTTAGAATTGTGAAGATACAAGATGAAAATTTGCAACAACAATTGTTAGATAAGACTTGGGAAAATGTAAATACTAAATTTCCAAATTGGAAGCAAAATCCTGTTTTGAAGAAGAATAGGTCTTTGAAGGATTTGTATTTGAAAACTATAAATAAAACTACTTATAAAATTTATTGTACAATTTTGGGATTAATATAGATAGGAAAAGGGTAAAAATGAATGTAAAAAGAAAAATAAAAGTAGAAGATTTCTTATGCTTATTAATAATTATTTGTCCAATTCTAGACATAATAAGTTTTGTGTTTAGAAATATATTTGATACAAGTATTTCACCATCAACCATTTTAAGACCTATAATTCCAATTGGCGTGATGATATATTTGTTTTTTAAAAAAGATAAAAAATTTAAAATATATACAATAGGTGTAGGAATTATATATTTAGTATATGGCTTGATACATTTATATATGTTTGAAAAATTAAAGACAGGAAGTAGTTATAGCAATGTAATACATGAAGCACAATATATAGTGAATTATTCTTTCATGATTTTAAATTTATTTGTGTTTATATATGTTTTTAAGGATAGAGATACAAATAAGTTGAAAAATAGTGTAATAATTTCTATGTACATATATATAATTTCAATATTTATATCTATATTGACAAATACATCATCAAGTACATATATAGAAGGAATTGGGGAAAAAGGTTGGTTTGAATCAGGCAATAGTATAGGAACAATATTAATATTATCATTATTTATATATATGCCATTATTAAGAAACAAAGAGTATAAAAAAATTATAATACCACTCATAATTTTATTAGGAATATTTTTAACAATGTTCTTAGGGACAAGAGTTGGATTATATGGATTTATTTTAGTTTTAATTGTATATATGATTGTAGAGATAATATATAAGTTAATTGCAAAAGCTAAAATAAATAAAAAGGTAATTGCAATATGTATTTTTGGAGTTTGTGCAGTAATATTGGTAGTTATAGCAGTTGGTTCTACAACTCTTCAAAGAAGGAAACATCTAGAAAGTATTGAAGGAAATATAATAGATGAAAATATAAATGCAGAAGCACATGTAACAGGAAGTATATTAGAAATAAGAAATAAAATAATTGATGGAACATTAGAAGAAGGATACATGAGTGATGCAGAAAAGAATAGTATATTAGAATTATATGACATATGTAATGAAAAAGAAATAACAAATAATGACCAAAGAACTCAACAATTTATATATAATGCAATGTTAGTGAAAAATCAAAAAGACCCATTAGCAATTCTTTTTGGTAATGGATACTTAAATAATTTTAGAGAATTGGTAATGGAAATGGAAATACCAGCATTTTTATTTAATTTTGGATTAATAGGATTTACTTTGTATTTTGTACCATTTTTATTGATTTTTGCTTATGGCTTGTATATAGGAATAAAAAATATAAAGAAAATCGACAAAGAATATATGATGCTATTTTTAGGGACAGGATTTGTATTTGCAATATCATTTTTTGCAGGATATACATTTTTCAATTCATCATCAATGATTATAATAGTAGCAATAAATGCATTATTAGTGAATAAAATAATCAACTTGAAAAAGGAGTTATAAATGAAAAAAATTATATTTGGAATTACAAGTTTAACTATTCGGTGGAGCTGAAAGAGTATTAGTTGATATAGTAAACAAATTAAGTGATAGTTATGATATAACTATATTTACGATATATTCAAATGGCGAACTTGAAAAAGAGCTATCATCAAAAGTAAAATTAAAAACATTGTGTGATAAATCATATCTACAATTAAATAAGTTTCAAAGAAAAATTAGTATGCCATTAAAAGTTTTATTGTTTAAAAACAATATAGCTAAAAAGCAATTGAAAGGTAAATATGATGTAGAAATAGCTTTTTTAGAAGGGCCTATTACTAGGATTTTTAGTTATAAAAATAAAAATGTTAAAAAAATTGCATGGATACATAATGATATATCACAGGTTTTTGGAAAAGGAATTAAATCTAAGTTAAAAAGGATTTTAGATAATAAAATATATTCTAAATATGATAAATTGATTTTTGTTAGTAAAGACAATATGCTAAAATTTAATGAAATATATCCAGATATAAATGTAGATAAACAAGTTGTATATAATTATATTGACAAAGAAAAAGTTTTAAGAAAAGCAGAGAATGGACAAGATATAAAATTTGATGAAAATGTAATAAATTTTGTGACAGTTACAAGATTAGTTGAACAAAAAGCAATAGACAGACTAATTAAAGTACATAAAAAATTGATAGATAATGGATATTATCATAAAATCTATGTTATAGGTGATGGACCGGAAAGAGAAAAACTAGAAAATTTAGTAAAAGCAAATGATATTGATGAAACATTTTTGTTATTAGGCAAAAAAGAAAATCCATATCCATATATAAAAAATGCAACATATTTTTGTTTATTATCAAAGTTTGAAGGGTATGGTATGGTTATAGAAGAAGCTAAAATTTTAAATAAACCAATAATTATAACTGATACTGCTGCAAGAGAGGCTTTAGTAAATTACAAAAATTCGAAGATATTAAATAATACAGAAGAAGGAATATATAATGGATTGAAAAAGGCAATAGAAACTAAGCTACAAGAAAGTGAAACAGAAGCATATGATAATGAAAATATTATAGAAGAGTTAAAAAGTATATTATAATTTTAGCCTTAAAGAAGGAATGAGAATAAAGATGAGTAAAAATGTAAAAATATCTATTTTGACGCCAACATATAATAGGGCCAAACTTTTAAAAAATCTATATAATTCAATATTAAAAAATATAGGGTTTGGACTAGATATAGAATGGCTAATTATGGATGATGGTTCAACAGATGAAACAAAGGAAGTTGTGCAGAATTTCCAAAAAGATTTCGAAATTAAATATTTTTATCAAAAAAATCAAGGAAAAATGGTTGCAATCAATAAATTAGTGGAACAAGCAACTGGTGATTATATTGTAGATTGTGATTCAGATGACTATTTTACTGATAATGCCTTTGAAATAATGAAAGAAGAAATAGAAAAGAATCAAAATGAAAAAGATATTTATGGTTTATGTTTTTTGAAATTTGACCAAAATGGAAATAATATGGGAGATAATTTCAAAAACAAAAAAACTACCATGTTTGATTTATATTTCAAAGAAGGAGAAACTGGAGAAAAGGCTATTTTATTTAAAAGAGAAATTAGAAAAAAATATAAACATGAACTTGAACATGGAGAGAAATTTGTGACAGAGGCAAGAATGTATCATAAGATGGATGAAAAATATAAATTGATTTGTATTAGTGAACCAATTATGATATGTGAATATCAAGATAAGGGTTATACAAAAAATATAATAAAACAATTCAAAGAGAATCCTTTTGGATATTATAATTATTTTCTAGAAATTTTAAAAAAAGATATGAAAGGTGTAATTTTTAGAAAAAGATTATATGCTATTAAACATTTTATATTATTTAGCTATTTGACTGGAAATAAGGTAAATATGAAATGTATAAAAAACTTTGAAAATAAGTTTTTGGTTATATTGTTATATTTTCCAGGAATCTTAAAATCAAAGAGATTTCTAAAGAAAAAGTGATAAAAACATTTGAATTTATAAGATTAAATTGCCTAATAATATATTTGACTTAACTTTAAATATAGTGTATTATATAGAATATTAAAAAAGAAAGGTGTTACATTATGCAAGAAAATCAAGAAGAAGATAGAATAATAGTAGAACATGTGTACAAATCTTTTAATATATACATGGATAAAGCAAATAGTTTAAAAGAAAAACTTTTATTCTGGAATAGAAATAAAAAAGAAAAAAGAGAAGTTTTAAAAGATATAAATTTAACAATAAAAAATGGTGAAGCAGTTGGATTGATTGGGGTAAATGGAAGCGGAAAATCAACACTATTGAAATTGATGACAAAAATAATATATCCTAATCAAGGAAAAATAACAACTAATGGAAAACTAACATCATTATTGGAACTTGGAGCTGGTTTCCATCCTGATTTTTCTGGTAGAGAAAATATTTATTTTAATGCTTCAATATTTGGACTTACAAGAAAGAAAATTGATGAAAGAATTGATAAAATTATAGAATTTTCAGAATTGGGTTCTTATATAGATAATCCTGTTAGGACATATTCATCAGGTATGTATATGAGACTTGCATTTGCAGTTGCTATAAATGTTGATGCTGATATTTTATTAGTAGATGAAGTTTTGGCAGTAGGTGACCAACATTTTCAAGATAAATGTATTGCAAAAATGAAAGAGTTAAAAGAAGAAGGAAAGACTATGGTTTTTGTAACTCATAGTTTGTCAACTGTTAAAGATTTTTGTAATAGAGCTATATGGTTAAGTAATGGTGAAATAAAGATGGATGGAGAGCCTGATACTGTTATTGATAAGTATTTAGAAGAGATTAAATAGGAAGGTGGTTGCAAAATAATTACAATTTTGGCGTTGTCAAACTTCATTTGAAATTTAATCAACGTACAAAAAGTACGCCTCATAAATTTCAAACTTGTTTTCCTAGCCAAAATTTAATTCTTTTACAACCAAGAGATGTATACAACTTGAGGAAGGAATGAAATTATGAATATTGTAAAAGATTTATATAGTTATAGGGAATTGTTAAAAACAAACATAAAAAAAGATGTAGGTGGAAAATATAAAAACTCATTTTTAGGTGTAATATGGTCTTTTATTAGCCCACTTTTACAAATAGCGGTATATGCTTTAGTATTCCAGGTAATACTAAAAAGCGATATTGAAAACTATACCGTTTATTTGTGTTGTGGATTAATACCATGGCAATATTTTTCATCAGTAGTATTAAGGGGAGCAGCTTCAATAATAGACAATGGAAGTATTATAAAAAAGGTGTATTTCCCAAGAGAAATCTTGCCGATTTCAGTTGTTACAAGTGAAGGAGTGAATTTCTTAATATCAACAGTAATTATATTAGGGTTTGTTATATTTGGTGGTATAGGATTATCAATTAATATTTTATGGTATTTTGTAATTCTTGCAATACAATATATAGTTTCAATAGGAGTTGCATTTATTGTATCTAGTTTGAGTGTTTATTTTAGAGATTTATTACATCTATTAGGAATAATTATTCAATTATTATTTTATGCAACACCAATCGTATACGCAAGTAGTGCAGTGCCAGCAGAATTGCAATGGCTTATAAAAATAAATCCTATGGCATATTTGATAGAAGGATATAGAAATATATTCTATAATAAGATGCCACCAGACTTTCATAATTTGCTAATAGCTCTTGTAATGGGAGTTGGATTATGTGTTGTAGGATATTTTGTATTTAAAAAATTAGAAAAAAGATTTGCA
>CAWVDV010000121.1:0-11059 GCA_963928115.1 Bacillota bacterium
TAGTAGATTTATTTATACCAAAAGTAGGAACAAAAGAATACAGAAAAGTGGGACAATTACTCAAAGATTCAGCATCACATTTGAAGATTGAGTGGTTGTATATAAATAGAATATGTTTATTTATAGCTACATTTATTGTATCGATTATAGTATTTGCACAATTACATGCAGTAGCAATAAATTATATATATACAGAGCCAACAACAGATTATGATATTATACGGTGGACTATCTGAAAAAGAAGAAGCAAAAGCTATGGAATTAACTGAACAGGATAATATAATTCTAGATCAGTTTAGAGGAAAAATGGATACAACTGATGATCAAATAAGAAGAGCTGTAGAAAGACTAGAATATTATGATGATGCAGATGAAGCAGAAATAGATAAAGCAGTAGAAAGAATTAGAGAAAAACTAGATATTATTAATAGCGAATATATGCAATGGTTTGAAATATTATTAGCATTTGTATTTGCAATAGTTGGATATATGGCACCAATTTGGATATTAATGTTCCAAGTAAAGATGAGACAATTAGAGATGGAAGACGAAGTAATGCAATTCCAAACTATCATTTTAATGCTAATGAGAATTGAAAGAGTAAATGTTGAAATAATACTAGAATGGTTAGAAAGATATTCAAATATATTTAGAGCACCAATTTCAAAATGTGTTAACAACTATGAAGCAGGTGCATGGGAAGCATTAGAACAAATGAAAGATGAAGTAAGTTATCTACCATTAATAAGAATTATAGAAAGTTTGCAAGCAGCAGTAGAAAAAATACCAATCACAGATGCATTTGATGAATTAGACTCAGAAAGAGATTATTACCAAGAAAAACGAAAAGAATCAAACAATAGATTAATACAAAGAAAAGGAATGATAGGAAAGTTTATAGGTTTTGCACCAATGGTATGTATGTTTGTAGGATACTTGATTATACCATTAGTATTTATAGGATTAACAAGTATGTCAAGCTCATTCACATCAATGACTGCTATGCAATAATATTAGACAAACAATACAAAATTATACTAGAAAGGTATGTGATAGATAAATGGAGAATGCATCAAAAGCATTGATAATGGCGGGAGCATTATTAATTTCATTAGTAATAATTAGTGCTTTGATTTTAATGTTCTCAAATTTATCTAGCTATCAAGAAACAAGTACACAAGGAGAAAGATCTGCTCAAGTTGTAGAATTCAATAATAGATTTGAAACATATAATCGAATTGATGTCAGAGGCAGTGATCTATATTCATTATTAAATAGTGCAATAAATTATAATAGAACACAGTCTACAGCAGGAATCAGAGATTCATCAAATACTACATGGGCAGATGAAGGACAAGATCTAGCTTATCAACCAATAGAAATTAAATTTACAATAGATATCACGCAATTAACTGCTGACAGTAGAAATAGATTATTTAGTGGAAGTGGTAATACAACTTATACTGTTAGCGGAAATACAAATACATTCGAAAATAGCATAAAAGATATGATTTTAAAATTAGAAAATGCTTATGGTACAAGTTCATTAACGAATTTAACAACAGGTCTAACAAAAATATTTCCAACAAATCCATCAATAAGTCAACAAAATGATGCTGTTTCAGCTTTTAAAAGTGCATGCAAAAGAAGTACAATAACAACTGTCAGAAATAATGGTAATAGTGGAACTACATATAATGTAAGTGCTATTACATGGAATGATTTAAAAGATGATGGAAATGGAACTATAAAAGAAAATATATATGCATATTATGAATACGTACAATTTAAAAGAGCACATTTTGACTGTACAGATGTAACATATGACAATAAAACAGGAAGAATAACTCGGAATGAAATTTGAATTTACAGGCGAATTTAATTAATAGGAGTATAGATTATGGAAAATGCATCAAAAGCATTGATAATGGCAGCAGGAGTTCTAATCGGCTTAATGATATTATCTTTAGCAGTTTATCTATTTGCAACTTTTGGAGCAACTTCTGCCGAAGTGCATGGACAAATTGAAACAAGTAGAATAACTCAATTTAATACACAATTTACTTCTTATGAAGGAAGGTCCAATATAACTATATATGATGTAATATCAGCTGTAAATCTTGCAAAAGATAGTAATGAATATTATGAGTTAACAGACTCAACTGATAGTAATTATTATATTATTGTATCTCTTCAAGGAGTAAATAGCAGATTAGAAAAAGCATCAGAAAGTACATTAAATAGTTTAATAGCAGAAGATTTAAAGGAAGAAAATTTGGTAAAGGCTGATTGGGATGGAGACGGAACAATTTATGGAAAATTACGAACTTATACTTGTAATGTAGTCATTAATGAAAATACTCAATTAGTTAAACAAGTAACATTCAAAAGAAATTAATATTTTAGATAATTTATAACTAAAAGGAATGAAAGTGATATGAAAAAAATAGCGATACTTTTCTTTATATTAATAGCTATTATAGCTGGCGTGTCATACACATATATGAAATACAGAGCCAATTATTATGAAGCTAAAAGAGAAAATAATCAATTTGAAAGTTACTTTGAGCAAGAATTTTATGGAAATGAAGTAGCAACAATAATAAATAAAGCTATAGATAACAATTTAACAAATCAAGTACAAAGAAATGAAAAAGGAAAATTTATAGAAAATGATACTAATTCGATCAAGATAGATTTAAAAATGTTAGATACTGATAAAACTTATGATATGGAAACATTGTATGCTGGTGGCATGGACAAGTTTTCTCAGTACTATAATGAAATAAAATTTAAATGTACTCGGAATAGATTATCATAAATCAAGTGGTAAAATAAAATATATGCTTATAGAACAAATTACACAATAAATATTAATTTAGTTATTAACGTTACTAATAAAAATATTAGTAAATAAAAAATATATATTATTAATAAAAGGAGGAATTTATTATGGAGAATGCATCAAAAGCATTAATTATCGCAGGTGCAATACTACTTGCAATTTTAATTATATCATTAGGTATTATGATATATAATCAAGCATCAGGTGTTGTAAACAATAACGCTATGAGTGAGGTAGACATTTCTACTTTCAACCAAAAATTCACACAATATGAAGGTGACAATGTAAGAGGAGCACAAGTAAATTCATTATTAGATCAAGTAAGAAGCAATAATATTACATATCAAGATGACGCATCAAGACAAGTTGCTGTACAATCTACTTTAGTAGGAGGAGCAGCAGGAACTAATACAACAGTTAATGGAACAACTAATATTACAAAAGCAGGAACAGGAACAACATATAAAGTACAATGTTTTATGGATAGTAATACAGGTCTAGTTGATTATATAACAATAACAGCTAATCCATAACATAATATATAAATGATGAAAAATAAAAGGAGGAGCATATTATGGAGAATGCATCAAAAGCATTAATTATCGCAGGTGCAATATTACTTGCAATTTTAATTATATCATTAGGTATTATGATATATAATCAAGCCTCAGGTACTGTTAATAACAATGCAATAGATGAAGTTGATATTACTTCTTTTAATCAAAAATTTACACAATATGAGGGAGACAATATAAAAGGAGCACAGGTGGACGCATTATTAGATCAAATAAGAACTAATAATGTAACATATCAAGATGATACATCAAGACAAGTTCAGCTTGAGGTAAAATCAGGAACAAATTGGACAAGTAATACATTGCCAAGTGGTAACTTAATCGGAAATACTAGTCTTACTAGAGCACAATCTGGTTCAAGTTATAAAGTAAAATGTACAATGGATAGTAAAAGTGGGCTAGTTGAAAAAGTAACAATAGAAAATGCTAGCTAGAAATTAAAAAGGAGAGTGATTACTTATGGAGAATGCAGTAGATGCATTACATTTAGCAGCAGCTGTACTAATATTTGTTGTGGCATTGTCCATAAGTATCAATGCCTTTGGTGAAGTTAGAATGACTTCACAAACGATATTAAACAGTAAAGACAAAGAATATAATTATACATATGTTGAAGATAATGGAACCACAGAAAGGATTGTAGGACTAGAAAGTATAGTACCTTCAATATATAAAGCATATAAAGAAAACTATAAAATTGTATTTAGAGATGATGAAAGTTCAGAAGAAGCTAGTGATCTACTAGGTGATGATGGGATATATCGAGTAAGAGATGATACAACTGGAAATTTAGTTGGAGTATATAAAATAGATTTACAAGAACAAGTTTTAGGAAGTAATACTCAAAAAGAACAATTTATAATGGCAATTCTTTATGGAAGTAAATATGCAGATTTTATTACAGTACAAAACAATTTTCAGCAGAATTTAGGAATATACTTGAATAATCAGGGAATTTATGATAAAATAAAGAATAGAGGGGCAGGTTTAAAAGAAAATTTAGGTATATATTATCAAGAAGAAGTACCAACAGAAGATGGAGAATCTGGAGTTACAGACCCCGATATTTCAGACTCATCTGTTCCAGATGCTAATAAGACAACTAAAAGAGTAGTAACATATACAAAAATATAAAAAGTATAAACCTAAAAGGAGGATGAAAATTATGGGAGAAAGAGGAGAAACACTAATTATAGTAATTGTTATAGTACTTGGAGCTATTATATTATTCATTTTTCCATTAATGGCAATGTCTGATAGAAATGATGATATTACACAATCAGTTGTAGAAACAGCAGTTTCTGAATTTGTAAATGATGTAAGAACAACAGGAATACTAACAATGGATAAATACAATAAATTAGTAGAAGAACTCTCTGCGACAGGAAATGTATACAATGTTGAAATGGAACTAAGAGTATTAGATGAAAACCCAGGAAAAAAGACCACACAAGCGGAGTCAACTAAGGTAGGAGAAAATGTGTATGTAGTATATTATAATTCTCAAGTAATGGATTTATTAAATCCATCTAGTGGAGTAACACAAGCAGTAGCTTTAAAAGAAGGAGATTTTTTCTATACAAAAGCCACTATAGATAGTACAACTATAGCATATCAATTAAAAAGTTTCTTATATGCTGTCTCAGGAAGTGACGTTTATTCAATTGCAGCAGAAGATGGAGGCATAGTAACAGTAAATGGTTCTGGAAATTAAAATATAATGTACTAGAGAGTGTGTCCTATAATATGAATTACTGTCAGGTATATTATTGAATTCATATTATAGGACATATTCATTTTAAAATAATTAATTATATAAAATTATTACAAAGGAAAGAAGAATATGAAACTTGAACATTTGCTTGTAATATTTGTAATAATAATATTACCAATTTCAATGATTTTAACTGAATATGTACATAATCAAACAAAAACATTAGATTTGCAGATGTCGTATGATGAAAAATTAACTAATGCTACATATGATGCAATAAAAGCATTTCAATTAAATACTATAAATAATCCTACATCAGATTTAGCAAACTCTAAGCTGAGGGACATAGAAGCATCTGTTAATACATTTTTCAATTCTATTGCAACTAACTTTAATATGGCAGGATATAATGAAGATATATTAAAACAATATGTACCAGCTATTGTGTATACAATGTATGATGGATATTATATCTATTCACCATTTACTAATACTTTAACATCAGAAGATTATGGCACTGGATCAACATATCAAAACGGTGAAAAAGTATCAGGACTAAAACCATATATATTTTATAGTTGTAGATATAAAAAAGGATCAAATACAGATGTAGTAATAACATATTCTCTAGATAATTACATAACAGTTCAAGGAACAGTTAATGGAACACCAGTTTTTAGATATGGATATTTATTAGATAATGTAGGAACTTATGATTCAACAAATAATAGTATAACATATAGAGGAATAACAATAAATGAAGAAACACTTACTGAATATATAGATTCAACAAATCAAGCGACATATACAAAAGTAAATGGAGTTAAGTATTATGAAGATGCATCAGGTTGGTACTCACTTTCTAATGGAACTAAATCTTATCAAGATGTAGATTACAGATCAGTAAATGATTCAGGAGTACAATACTATAAAGAAGCTAAGGAATTCACAGATTGGGTAGAAGCAAATTTAGGAGATTTAAAAACATCAGATGCAGTATATGAAGATACAGGAGCCACAGGTCTTGCAGAAAACGAAGAATGGGCAGATGAGTATATTTTTGTAAGACAAGATGACAGTAATAATAAAGGAGTATCAATAGAAGATCCTAATTCAAAATTTAATCAACATAGATTACAAGTAATTAGATATTCAATTGAGAAAAATCTATCAATAGCAATTGCAAATTATAATAATTATAGTGGAGGAACAAGTGCAAATTTTCAAATGCCTGAATTAGAAGAAACTGAATGGGAAAAAATATTAAATAATGTATCTGTAATTAGCTTTCTACAAGGATTAAGTATAGGTGGAAAAGTGTATAATGGATATTCAGTAGTAACTAATTCAAAAACAGAGGAAGTAGTAAATACAGATTCAATATATTTAATTACATCAGATGGGCAGTATCATAGAGCAACAGATAAAGAATTAGTAGGCAATGATACTATAACAGGAGCATATTTTAATGTGGATTTTGAAAGAAAGTCTGTAACTACTGATACAGGAGTAACGTATTATTATCCACATAAAGAAATGGGATGCTATACAAGTATTGTTCGTCAATCAAATGTTGAAGATTTAAATAGTGATATGAATACAGCAAATACATATGGTAATAGCATATATGCATATATGGCAGACAAAGGGGGATCTTTAGCAAAATATTATTTTACAGCACTAGGTAGAGAACGATATAGTATGTATAAAACAAATAATAATCCAGAATTATTAAAAGTATCATTTACAGAAGAAGGTATAGAACCTTATGGACTTGGAGATTTAAATAATGATGGTGATGTTAATATAGAAGATTTAAGAATGTTATTGAGACATGTAAATGGAAGTACAGTAATAACTGATGCAGAAACTTTAAGAAGAAGTGATATTAATCATGATGGAAATGTAGATAACAATGATCTACAAGAATTATTGAGATATGTTTCATAAAAATAAAATTAAGATTTAAGTTTAATTTTATTTATGCTGAATAAAATCAAATAAAAAGTAAATACTAATAGTAGCGTGGAGGTTTTTTATGAAAAAAACAATTTTTAAGCTACTATTAGTATTTTTATTATTGGTCATTTATATATATCTTTTAGCATGGCAAAGCATACCAGATGAATTAGTTGTATTTGAAGGAGAAACAATATCAATGAGAACAATATTTGGAATTGAAATAAATTCAAATGAAAAAACAATAGAAACTTCTTCAAATAATAATGAAGCAATAGCAAGTGAATCTGGAAAAAAGACTCTCCAAGTAAGTTTATTTGATAAATTACTAACAAAGGATGTAGAAGTAGATGTATTACCAAAAACAACAGTAATACCAGTTGGAAACATTGCTGGAGTAAAACTATATACAAGTGGAGTATTAGTAGTAGGGATGTCACAAATAGAAGGAATAGATAACAAAATGTATAAACCATATGAAAATACCGGAATAGAAGAAGGAGATAGAATAACCAAAATAAATGAAACAAATATAACTTCAACAGAAGAGTTAGTAGAATGTGTAAATAAATCAAATGGTAATAATATAAAAATAACATATATACATGAAGAGGAAAGCAAAGAATGCAGTATAGAACCAGTACAGACAAGCCAAGATGAATATAAACTAGGTTTATGGGTGAGAGACAGTGCAGCAGGAGTTGGAACAGTAACATTTTATGAACCGAGTACGAAAACATTTGGAGCATTGCGGACATGGAATAACAGATATAGATACTGGAGAATTAATAAATATCGCATCAGGAGAATTTGTGACAACAAGAATATTAAATATAACAAAAGGTGAAAGTGGTAATCCAGGTAAAATCCAAGGAACAATAGAAAATCAAGTAAATATAGGAGATATAGATAAAAACACAAAATTTGGAATATATGGAAAAGTGGATAATTTATCAGGACTAAGTATAGACACATCAAAAGAAATGGAAGTTGCAACAAGAGATGAAATACAACTGGGTAAAGCAACAATACTTTGTAGTTTAGATAATAAGACAGTACAAGAATATGAAATAGAAATTGAGAAAATATTTAAAGAAAATAATTATGACAATAAAAGTATGGAAATAAAAGTAACAGATGAAAGATTATTAGAAAAAACGGGTGGAATAATACAAGGAATGTCAGGTTCTCCAATAATTCAAAATGGAAAATTCATTGGAGCAGTTACACACGTATTAGTAAATAACCCAGAAGAAGGATATGCAGTATTTGGAGATATAATGTTAAAACAAGCTAGAGGGATTCGGGGACGGAGCTTAAAATCCCTGTTTATAAAATTAGATAAAGGTCCGTCCCCTGTTCCCTAAAAACAGGGATTTTAAGCTCCGTCCCCAAATCCCTCTATTTTAATAACATTGGACCAATTTGAGTAACTGTACCAGCACCTAAAGTCATAACAACATCATTAGGTTTTACGTGAGACTTTACAAAAGAAACACATTCATCAAAATCAGGAATATATAAAGCACTTTTACCTAAAGAATTAATCTTATCAACTAAATCTTTAGAAGAAATATTATATGTATTAGTTTCTCTTGCGGCATAAATATCTAAAACAATTATATGGTCAAAATTTAACAAAGCATTTGCAAAATCATCTAATAAATTTTTAGTTCTACTATATGTATGAGGTTGAAAAACCACCCAAGATTCATTATATTTTTTATTTTTTAAAGAATTTGCAGTTGCAACAATTTCAGTAGGATGATGACCATAATCATCATAAACACTAATAGTATCATTTATTTTACCTTTAAATTCAAATCTTCTATGAGCACCAGTAAATTTTTTCAAAGCAGATTGAATATGTGGCAGGTCAATTGAATAATTTACACATAAACAAATACATGCCAATGCATTTAAAACATTATGCTTTCCAGGAACTGAAAGACTAAAATGTCCAAATAGATTTCCTTGATGATATACATCAAAAGAAGCAAATCCATCATTATCAAATACAATATTATCAGCATAAAAATCAGCATTTTTATTATCTATACCATAAGAAGTAACTTTTGCATTTGTATATTGTTTTAAATCTAAACAATTTTTATCATCGCCATTAATTACTAAAATACCATCCTCAGGTAATAATTTGACATATTTAATAAAAGCATTTTTTATATTATCAAAAGTTTTAAAATAATCTAAATGGTCATTATCAATATTCAAAATAATTTCAGCTTTAGGGCTAAACTTCAAAAAACTTTCAACATATTCACATGCTTCAATAATAAAATGTTCACTATTACCAACTAAATAATTCCCTTTAATAGCATTTAAATAAGCTCCAACTTGAATGCTTGGGTCTTTTAAAGCTTCAATAAATGCAATAGAAACCATAGAAGTAGTAGTAGTTTTTCCATGAGTTCCAGAAATACATATTGTATCTTTATAACATCTAGTAAGCTCACCTAAAAAATCAGCTCTTTCAATAGTAGGAATATTAAGCCTATTTGCCTCTAACATCTCTGGGTCATCTTTTTTTATTGCAGCAGAATAAACCACAACATCAGAATTTGCAACATCTTCTAAATTGTGACCAATTGTAACCTTAATTCCATTATTTTTTAATTCTTGTACTGTTTCAGAATCAAACATGTCAGAACCAGTAACATTAAAGCCCCAATTTTTTAGTATTGCAGCTATTCCACTCATACTAACTCCACCGATTCCAATCATATGTATATATTTATATTTCTTTAAATTTGATATATCTGGCATAAAAAAATCACTCCCCTAGGAATTTTCATATAGTAAAAATATTATATACTTAAATACGTGAAAATTCAATACTTCTACTTAAAATACCATAAAAAAACTATATTTTATAATATGAAAAATCAAATAAAATGTGAATAAATAACCTAGAAAATATAAATTAAAGCCTTGATATAAATCGTATTAATAAAATATAACTTTTTTGTAAAAAAAAGAAGGAAAAAAGTTTTTTATGAAGAATAATATAAATGTACATAGAATTAAACGATATGTACAAAATTAATCTTAGGGAAGGCAGGTGCATTTTAAAATGCAAATAACAGATGTACGTTTAAGAAAAGTAAATTCAGAGAACAGAATGAAAGCTGTTGCTTCTGTAACATTCGATAACGAATTCGCAGTTCATGATATTAAAGTTATCGAAAGCCAAAATGGATTATTTATAGCTATGCCAAGTAGAAAAACTCCAAACGGAGAATTTAAAGATATAGCTCATCCAATCAATGCTGAAACAAGAGAGAAAATTCAAAAAGCTATCTTAGAGGCTTATGAAGCTCCAGAAGCTGAAGAAAAATCAGAAGAATCAGCAGAATAATTATATAGGGAAAATCAAAGATTTTACGTATATAGTAAATAAAGGCACTTAAAAAAGTGCTTTTTTCTTGCAAAAAATCTTACAAACTTGCCAAAAATAGAAAAAAAGGTTAAAATATATAATAGTGGAAAGTTAATATAAAAAACAAGGAGAAAAAAATGTATATAATTGTAGGATTAGGAAATCCAGAACCTGAATATTCAAACACAAGACATAACATGGGATTTGACACTATTAATAAATTAGCAAAAAAATATAATATAGAATTTTCAAAAACAAATTTTAAGGGAATCTATGGAACAGGAATAATAGAAGGAGAAAAAGTTATTTTATTAAAGCCACAAACATATATGAATTTAAGTGGAGAAAGTATAAAAGAAATAATAAATTTCTATAAATTAAATACTGACAACTTAATCATAATATATGACGATATAGATATAGAACCCGGAATTATTAAATTAAGAAAAACTGGAGGACCAGGAACACACAATGGAATGAAATCAGTAATAAAAGAAATAGGAACTGAAAAATTTTCAAGAGTAAGACTAGGAATTGGAAAACCTGAACATAAAGGAGATTTAATAAAT
>CAWVDV010000122.1:0-9925 GCA_963928115.1 Bacillota bacterium
AAAACGTAGGCTATCATTACATTTTATAATCTCATTTATAGCCTTTTGACAAATCTCAATATCTACATCCTTATTAATATAAGAAGAAAAACATACGACATTTATAGGTGTTTTGTCATATGCCTGTTCCCTCAAATAGATGTTCATTTGAGGCCCTGTTAATTCGTATAATGTTTCAGACATTGCAATATACCTCCCCTTAATACTAATTAAAAAAATTATATACTTATTGGTTTAAAATTGCAAGAATTTTATTGAAAAATTTGTCATTTTATAATCTTTTGGTTACAATTCACACCAATAGAATAGTTTAAAGCAAATGATATATTTATATATTTTTCCGTAATCCCCATTCAAGAAAATGTAATTCACATACGTTCAAACATTTTCTAGAAAGGTCCCCCCAATATACTTCAAAATATCTAAATATATCATTTGCATATTAAAATATAGAAAAGTAGTTGTGAATTGTAAATGTTTTAATAAAATCTATTGAAATATCGATAATTTTGTTATAAAATTCAGAAAAAAGGGAGAGGGGAATGATGTAGAATGAAAAAAAGTGCATCAAAAAAAGAGACAAAAGAAGCAGAAAACTTTAGAGATTTCATTACAAGGTTTGAAAGCTTTGGAAAGTCAATAGCCTTTAAATATAAAGAAAATAATGAAATAAAAGAAATTACCTATGAGCAATTTGTAAAAGATATTAAAGCCTTAGGGACAGCTTTAATTGACATGAAAGTAAAAAGAGTAGCAGTAATAGGAAATAATAGTTACAAATGGTGTACAACATATCTTGCAACCACAACAGCAGGAAAAGTTATTGTGCCACTAGATAAAGCACTAACAGATATTGAAATCGGAAATTTAATCAAAAGAAGTGAAGTAGACACAATTGTTTATGAGAAAAAATATCAAAAAGCAATTGATGAAATAATAGAAAAAGGTTGTAATCTAAAAAATTTAATTTGCATGGATTCTAAAGGAAAAAAAGAGGTTCTTTCATATGATAAAGTTCTAGAAAATGGAAAAGAAATGTTAGAAAAAGGTGATAATAGATATGATGATGTAAAAATTGATTCATACAAAATGTCAATAATGCTATTTACATCAGGAACTACAAATGAGCCAAAAGCAGTAATGTTATCACAAAACAATATCGCTTCAAATATCGTAGCAATCAATAAATATGTAAAAATCTATAGAACAGATACATTATTATCATTTTTACCAATACATCACACATTTGAATGTACAATAACATTTTTATATGGTACATATAGTGGAGCAACAGTAGCTTTTTGTGAAGGATTAAGATATATACAACAAAACCTAAAAGACTTCCAAGTATCAGTATTTGTAGCAGTTCCACTAGTATTAGAAACCATGTATAAGAAAATCCAGAAAGCAATTAAGGAAAAAGGAAAAACAGAATTAATCAATAAAATGGTAAAAATATCAAATGGCTTATTAAAATGCCATATAGATATAAGGAAAATAGTATTTAAAGAAATCTTAGACAATTTTGGTGGACACCTAAGAGTAGTATTTTATGGTGCTGCACCAATGAATAAAGACACAATAATCGGATATAACAATTTAGGAATAGAACAAGTACAAGGATATGGATTAACAGAAACATCACCAGTAATATCAGCAGAAACAGATAAAAAGAAAAGACCTGGTTCAATAGGGCTTGTACTAGAAAACTTAGAATGTAGAATTGATAATCCAGACAAAGATGGAATAGGGGAGATTACAGTAAAAGGACCAAGTATAATGCTTGGATATTACAATAATGAAAAAGCAACAAAAGAAGTATTAAAAGATGGATGGTTTTCAACAGGAGATTACGGATATTTAGATGAAGATGGCTTTTTATACATAACTGGAAGAAAGAAAGATGTAATAGTTTTAAGAAATGGAGAAAATGTTTATCCACAAGAAATAGAAGCATTAATAAATAAATTGCCATATGTAAAGGAAAGTTTAGTATATCAAAGAGGACAAAGCAAAACAGATACAATGTTATGTGCAAAAATTGTTTATGATGCAGATGCAATTAAAGATGCTTTTGGTGAAAAGTCAGAAGATGAATACAAAGAAGAAATTTGGAAACAAGTTAAAGAGATAAATAAAGATTTGCCACTATTTAAGCATATTAAGAAAATTGAGATTACAACTGAAGAGTTAGAAAAAACTACAACACAAAAAGTTAAAAGATATAAAGAATTGCAAAAAGTGAAATAAAAAACTTGACTTTTGTGATTTATAAAGGTAGAATGTAATTGACAAAAGAGTAAAAGTCTAGTATAATAAATAAATACCTTCATATAATAGATTATAAATATCTTATGATATTTTAATATAAAAAGCTCTGTTAACCTGTTTTAACGGCTACGATTTATTCGCGGTCTAGGGTTAATGGAGCTTTAATTTTTGTTTTTTCTACTGCTTTTTTTAGTTAAAGATTTATCAAAATGAGAATATGCGGAAATAAAATTCCAATGTCTATATAAATGTTTCCAATAATTTGTTGGGTCACCATCTATACCTGTACTAATACCAACGTTGAACCCTTTTCTAATATCTCTAATATTTTTATTAATGACTTTATATAATTTATCTTTTGCAATAGTTCGATTTGATTTTTTACCAGTTTCAGGAATTTTTAATTCATTAAATCCATTTAATTTGAAGTTCATTGAACCTAAAATAATATCCATACATTGTTGAATAACATGTTTTTTAGAATCAATTTCCACAATTTCTGTTATTTCAATATTATTTTGCTTTAATTCATGATTATATCTAAACAAACTATTTTTTAAATTATTTTTTTGTTTCTCAGAGCAAGGTAAGTCATCTAAATACATAGAAAAATTTATTTTATGTCTAAAAGGTGAATTATTACTATATTTTAGACCAAAAGCACTTTTTAAGAAAAAATAATATAATATATTATATTCATTATCAGTATGTTCTTTTGTTAATCCATCAGAAACATAAGCATTTTGAGCAAACATAATTCTAACTTTTATTTTTCCAGACTTAATAAAAGAAAAAAATAAATTAATTATATCTATATATTTTTCTAAATAATTGCCAGTAACTTTAGTCCATTTTATTTCACCTTTTAAATTTAATTCTTGTTTTTTATCATTTAATGCTTTTTCTATTAATTGAATATTAGATGTTTGTACCAAAGCACCGACCATAAAAGTTGCTAAAAAACTTGCCATCACTTACAGACTCATCTGCATAAATTCTATATGTTATTTCTTGCATTATAAATTTCACCTCTAAATTTTATGTTTTTTATTATAGCATAGATAAATACAAAAAACAACTATAGTGTAAAATTAACTTAAGAAATAAAAATGAGAATGTTTTTACATCACATCATTAGGAGTATATGCATAAATATTCTAATATCCAATGATAGTATGAAATCTAGAATTGCAAATTTATGTAAAATAAGTTATAATATATTATATATGCAAAAGCATATATTGGTAGTTAATTGTGTGGAGAGCACAATAATAAGGAGGTTTGATTTTATTATTTTATTATAAAGAAGAAAAGGAGAAAAAAATGAAACATCGGACAATAAGAAAAATTAGACTAATTACTTTATTAGCATTAATAATAATAGGAACAATAATTACAGTCTTAATGTTGAGAGAAGAGGAGTGCCCAATATTTGTAAAGGCATTGCTAATATTGATATTAGTAGTAATATGCATTATATCTTTAAAAGAAGCATATCAAGAATATCTAACATTAACAAGAGAAAGACATAAGTGGAGTAAAGAACTCAACAAAGAAGAGTTAGAAATTATTGAAGATGCAATAAACTTAATAAAAAGTGTGGATGAAAATATAGAAATTGCAAAATTTAGTGTATACAAAGTAAAACATATAGGAGATGGCTGGTTCGACTATGATGAAGATACAGAAGAACTAAGTATTTTTATACCTTTTGATAGGTATATAAAAAGAAACAAAGATTTATGTTTTATGACTGTATTACATGAAATATTACATTCACAAAATTTAAAACATAATGAAATTATCTTTGAACGAAGTTTTATGGAAGGAATAAATCAATTTCTAACTATTTGGCTAATGAAAAAATATACGAATAAATATAAAGTTAAAAGGGCATTAATTTTGTATATTGATTTAAAAATATTTATCATACGAGTCAAGTCGAAGATACATATAAAGGCATATATAGAAGAAGTGAGAATAGCAAAGAAAATAATAAAGAATTCAAACAAAGATATTAAAGAGATATTTTTAAACTATATTAATTTTAAACCTGAATTTTTTAAAAGTTTTGTTCCAGAAAAATATTTAATAAAATAATAGGTCAACTCCAAAATGGCATCTTAATTTTTAAGGTGTCATTTTAAAATTAACAGAAAAATAAATTTTATTGAATGAATTTAACAAAATAATAAAAATATATTGAATACATTCAATAAAATATCTAAAATTTATTGAATTAATTCAACAAAAATGGTATAATATATAATAGAAAGATAAAAAAGAGGTGATACAATGGATATAAAACAAAGTTTAATCACAAACAATGTATGGTGGAAAAATCAAAAAATAAACCCACAATTTTTATTAGGAAGAAAAAGAGAAGAATTTAATAGTATCATTCAAAAAATAGATGAAAAAAGAATTCTAAGCATTATAGGACCTAGAAGAGTTGGAAAATCAACACTTATCTATCAAACAATAAATTACTTGATAGAGGACAAAAAAGTTGACAAAAAAAGAATACTACTATTCTCAGGAGATGACCCAAGCCTATTTTTTAATAAAGATGATAAAATAAGTGATGTATTAGAAGTATATTTTAATGAAATACTTGAAGAAAGTATCTCAAACTTAAGTTCAAAAGTATATATATTTATAGATGAAATCCATTTTATTAAAAACTGGCAAAATTATCTAAAAGTATGTTTTGATAGAAAATATAACATTAAATTTATTATTACAGGTTCTTCATCATTACATTTATTTAAAGACTCTAATGAATCATTACTAGGAAGAATTGAAAATATGTATGTATTACCACTTACATTTAATCAATTTTTAAATTTCTATATGACATATGTAACAAAGCAAAATGACATCAATTTACCAAAATTCAATTTAGATAAGCCAGAAGAAAGTTTTAAAAACTTAAAAACAAAATATTATGATGAAGAACTGAAGATAAAAATACACAAAATATTAAATGAATATATATTAGTAGGTGGTTATCCAGAATATTTTGAAGACAGAGATATTGAAATTTGGCAAAGACGTTTAGCAGATGACATTATAACAAGAGGAATTTATAAAGATATCTTAACAATGTATAATATAAAAAGTCCTGAAATATTAGAGAAATTAATGTACTACATAGCTGATAACAATTCCCAAACTTTTTCATATAGTAGTATGGCTGGAAATTTTGGAGTTGATACAGTAACATTGATGAGCTATGTGGGATATTTAAAACAAGCATTTTTAATCAATGTATTAGAAAATTACTCTACAAATATTGGAAAAATAATAAGGTCAAATAAAAAGATAAGCATACTAGATAATGGTATTCAAAACAGTCTTCTAAAAAGAACAGAGCTAACAAACAATGACACAGGACATATAATAGAAGCAATGGTAGACTTCGATATTCGCTTGATTTCAGAAAAAGAAAATTATAATGAATATTATTATAGAAATTCAAATAAAGAAGAAATTGATATCATATTGGACAGAAAAATAGATATAATCCCAATAGAAGTAAAATATACAAATCAAATAGAAAATTCAGATACAAATACAATAAAAAACTTTATTAATAAAAATAAAGAAAATAAACTAGGAAAAACAAAATTTGGAATTATCATAACAAAAGATATTTATAAAAAAGAAGAAAATTTATATTATATTCCATATTGGTTGTTTAATTTATAAAAAATAGTAAATACTATTTTTGAGGTGGCAAATTTGAAAAAGAGAAAAAAATACACAAAAAAATCCATAAAAAAGAAAGTAATTATAACAAGCATAATTCTAATACTTTTATGGATTTTTGCATTTTATTTATATATAACATATCAAAACATAGAAGTTACACCAAGTAACTATGAAGCTACGAGAACAAAATCCACAACAGAAGAACAAACAGTGGAAAGTGAAGAAGAAAAAAGCCAAACAATAGCAGATATGTTAGAAGAAACAACAAGAAAAGTAGTAGGAATATCAAAACTAAAAAATACTGGAAGTAGTATATTTTCATCAAATTCAGAAAACGATTTAGGATTAGGAACAGGAGTCATTGTATCAAGTGATGGATATATATTAAGTAATGAACATGTAACAGGAGCAAAATATAGTAAATGCTATGTAACATTAGAAAATGGTAATACTTATGATGGAACAGTAATGTGGAGTGATTCAAGTATAGATTTATCAATCACAAAAATAAATGCAAAAAATTTAGAAGCGGTAACATTAGGAAATTCAGAAGATGTAAGAGTAGGAGAAAGTGTATATGCAATAGGAAATCCAATAGGATATGAATTTAGAAGAACAGTAACTTCAGGAATTATAAGTGCAAAAAATAGAACAATAAAAATAGAAGAAAACGACCAATCCTCATATATGACAGATTTAATTCAAACAGATGCTACAATAAATCCAGGAAACAGCGGAGGACCATTAATTACACCAAATGGAGAAGTGATTGGAATAAATACAGTAAAGATAACATCAGCAGAAGGAATAGGCTTTGCAATTCCAATAGATATTGTAAAACCAATAATTGAAAGTTTTAAAAATACCGGAACTTTTGAAGAAGCGCAAATAGGAATATATGCCTATGATAAAGAAGTGATACCATATTTAAATAAAAGTTTGAATTTTGAAAAAGGAATATATGTTGCACAAATAACTAAAAATGGTCCAGCAGATAACACAGAACTAAAAGAGGGAGATATTATTACTAAAATTGATGATGTTGAATTAAATACGATGAATGATTTGCGAAAATATATTTACACAAAAAAGCCTAAAGATGAAGTTACATTAAGTGTCACAAGAGGTAAAACACAAAAAACAATAAAAATAACACTAGGAGGGATTTAGGGACGGTCCTAAAAATCCCTAAAAACAGGGATTTTAAGCTCCGTCCCTCAAATCCCTCTTCCATAAAGTCATATTTTCTTGAATAGTCTTTAGTTTCAGTATTTGACTGATAAACTTCAGAACGATTTTGCATTAAAAATTCAATAATTTGATAAACATCTATCCAAATTTCATTAGGACTATCTACTTGTGATTCGTCAAAAATTAATTGCATACCAAAATGTAAGTGAGGAACATTAATATTATTGACATTTTCTTTTGTACTATAACCCGTCATACCCAAATAACCAATAACATCTCCAGCCTTAACAGTCATTCCTTCTTCAATACCTTCAGCATATGGATGATTTTTACGCAAATGTGCATAATAGTAATAACGCTTACCATCAAAACTACGTATACCAATTCTCCAACCACCATACTGATTCCAACCTAAATGCTCAATAACTCCAGACTCAACAGCAACAATAGGAGTTCCGATACTTCCCATTAAATCATTTCCAAGATGCACCCTTTTAAAACCATATGAACGAGAATTACCAAAATCGTCATAATGACTGAAAGAATAGTTTTTGGCAATAGGCAAAAATGCTTTTAGACCATATCTTTCTTCCATAATTTTTTCGCTTTTAACACCGTGAAGTATCTTCATTATCAACTTCAATAGAATAATTACCAATAAAACCAGATAAAACAGCACTATATGCTTCATAGTAATAATCGTAGAATTTCATGCTGCTTGTCAAATCAGACATTTGCTCACCGCTATCTAGTTTTGCAACAAGATTATCTAAATCAGATTTTTTGAAATTCTTGAAATTACCACCATTTTGTGCGGCTAAATAGGCTAAAAGCTCAATCCAATTGTACTTAACTTCTGCATCACTATTATGTGATTCTATATCCAATTTAGAAGTCAATTTCATAGCTTCAGCAGTAACATTAAAATCGACCCATTTTATATAATCTTTGTCAGAAGAAGTTTCATCAGAATTAACCTCATCATTTGCAAAAGAATAAAAAGCAACTATTGATAAAATAATAACTAATATTATAATAATAGCAAAAATTATAACTTTTTTATTTATTTTAAAAGACTTAATAAACATACTCTTCACCAATATAAATATATGGAAAAAAATAAAAATATATGATAAAATCGAAACTAACCAAAATAAAGGAGGAGATTTTGATGAATAAATACATGGAATTAGCAAAACAAAACGCAGATGATGGAATAAAAGATAATGAAGGTGGTCCATTTGGTGCAGTTATAACAGATAAAGAAGGAAATATAATTGCAAATGGAAATAATAAAGTATTAAAAAATAATGACCCAACTGCTCATGCAGAGATAGTAGCAATTAGAGAGGCATGCAAAAAATTAAATACTTATGATTTATCAGAATACAAATTATATACATCTTGTGAACCATGCCCAATGTGTTTATCTGCAATTATTTGGTCAAATATCAAAAAAGTATATTATGGATGTACCAAAAAAGATGCAGGAGAAATTGGTTTTAGAGATGATATGATTTATGAGTATTTAAAAGGAAATAACAAAGATTTAATACAATTAAAAGAAATGGATAGAGATGAGTGTTTAAAGACTTTTGAAGAGTATAAAAAGCAAAATGGGATAATTTATTAAAATAAAAATTAAGTGGTAAATCAAAAAAGTTAATATTTAAATAAAACGAATATTTGAATAAGTCAATCATTCGTCAAACTATTGACAATATTTAAATATACTTTGCCAATAGTCTGAAAAAATCCCTTGATTACAAGGGATTTTTTTCTAAAAAGTTCAAACAGAACTTTTCTTAGTAAGCCAAGGCCATCAGTAAAGAAATATTAGGAATTCCGTCTCTCAAAACATTTGCTTCTTCAAGTTCTTCAAGAACGTTATCTGGAAGTCGACCTGACGAAAACAGGTCAAAAGTGAACTGAACTCCTTTTGAATTCACTAACCGCCTTGTGGCTTCTAAATCATACATTGGTGTATACCTCCTTTTGTAGTATAAAATTAATTATACCACAAATTAACATAAAATGCAAACTGAAACACAAAAATTTACATAACTTATTGTCAAACCTCTATTTTTATGTTACAATAGAAGATAACATTTAAAAAAGTGGCGTCCCTAAAGTGACCAAAAATGGTCAGTCCGAACCTGTCCCCAAACTGACCATAGCCATAAACGGAGGTTTTTATTTAATGGAAAAATTAATTTATTTCAACAAATTTTATTTAGACAAAGAAAAAGACATAATCGTAAATCTATACAAATCCAAAAATGATGAATTAACATATATCTTAGAAACTCCAAACCATAACACAGGAAACCTAATAACAAACCTAGCAAAAATATGTAATGTAGAAACAATAAAAAACGAAAACGATATGAAAATAATAAAAGGAGTTATTCCTGCAAGCATAAATGGAGACAATGAAGAAGTATACATTTTCAGACTAGGTGGAATTAAAATTGCAAATATATATGAAGATAAAATAGAAATAAAAGCAAAAATTCCAGCTATCATAAAAACTCTAATGTCACAAACAAAAAACTATAAACTACCAATAGAAAAAAGCATAGTAAAAACATACATACTAAAAAAATCAAAATTCAGAACAGACTTGCACACACATATGAATGCAAACCTATCACCAGACTGTCTAATCGCATTAGGAATAGTACATCAAATAAAATACCCATTATATTACATCAAAAAAATAAACCTAAAACTAACAAAAAAACAAGAA
>CAWVDV010000123.1:0-3145 GCA_963928115.1 Bacillota bacterium
AAATATAATCAAATTTTCAAACCAAAAAATCCAACTCTTATCGAGCTGGATTTTTTGATTCTTGGGATCCTATTTCAGGACACCCTCCAGTTTTTTTTCAAAAACAGTTGATATTTTTCCAGATTTAATATAAAATCTAAAAGACAAAAGGAGGACAAAAGATGATAACATTAGAAGACGTTATAAAAAACGAAGAAGTAGAAGCCTTAATAAAAGGCGCACAAAAACAATTAGACAGCTTAGGATATACTGAACATAGCCATAGGCATATAGCAATAGTATCAGAAAGAGCAGGAGAAATTTTAGAAAAACTGCGGATATCCAGAAAGAACGGTAGAACTTGCAAGAATTGCAGGATACATGCATGACATAGGAAACAGTGTAAATAGAACAGACCATGCACATAGTGGAGCAATTTTAGCTTATAACATTTTAAAAGACATGGGAATGCCAGTAGAAGAAAGAACAGAAATCATGATGGCAATAGGAAACCATGATGAAAACACAGGGACAGCAATTAGTGACATATCAGCAGCATTAATACTAGCAGACAAATCAGATGTGCACAGAAATAGAGTTACAAACACTAATTTATCGACATTTGACATACATGATAGAGTAAATTATGCAGTTACAGATGCTGATTTAGAAGTAAATGCAGAAGAAAGAAAAGTAATATTAAATTTAACAATAGATACAAAATTATGCCCAGTATTAGATTATTTTGAAATATTTATGGATAGAACAATGATGAGTAAATATGCAGCAAAATATCTAAAAATATGGTTTGAATTAGTAATTAATGGGACAAAATTATTGTAAGATAATTATAATATTGGTTATAGGAGAACCATAAAACCTAAATATCAAGATACGAGGAATGAGATTAGAATGAAAAAGATTAAAATACTAACAATAATACTATTAATAATATTAATCACAATGGTTGCGTTTGGAGGAATATATACACAAGTGCAAAATAGAATGGAAAATCAAGTAAGAGATTATTCTTATGCAATGGATTTAGCAGGAAGTAGAGTAGTTAGATTAATTGTAAGTAATGGAAGTGAAACTACTGTTAAAGATTCTGAAGGAAATGTTGTAGAAGATAGTGAAAATTTAACAGATGATGAAATAACTGCAAATGGTTACACAAAGGAAGAAACACCATATAACAGTGATGATGTAAAAACAGTTGATAATTATAGAAAATCAAAAGAAATAATAGAAAAAAGATTCAATGAACTTGGTATATCAAACTATATTACAAGATTAGATGAAGAAACAGGAGATATTATAGTAGAAATTACAGAAAACGAAAATACAGACAGTATTGTAAGTAATTTAGCAACAACAGGTAAATTTGAAATAGTGGATAGCCAAACACAAGAAGTTTTAATGGATAACAGTGATATAAAACTAGCAAATGTAATATATGGAGCAGATTCAAGTTCTGCAACAAGTTCAGGAACAATGGTATATCTAAATATTGAATTCACAAAAGAAGGAACAAGTAAATTAGAAGAGATTAGTACAAACTATACAGCAACAACAGAAGATACAAACACAACATCAGAAGATACTAATACAACTGATGAAAATGCAACAACAGATGAAACATCAGACGATACAAGTTCAGATGATACAACAGAAAAAACAATAACAATGAAAATTGATGGTGAAGAAATAATGACAACAAGTTTTGATGAGCCAATCAGAACAGGAAGATTACAATTATCAATTGGATATTCAACAACAGATACTGACACATTAAATGGATATATAAATCAAGCATCAAACATGGCAGTAGTACTAGATACAGGAAATATGCCAGTTAGATATGAAGTAGACACAAATGAATTTATCGAATCAGATATAACACAAAATCAATTACAAATAGCAAGTTATATAATGCTTGGGGTTGTAGGACTTGCACTAATAGTATTAATAATTAGATATAGAACATTAGGATTACTAGGAGCGTTTAGCTATGTAGGCTTAATGTCAATTCTATTACTAATCATAAGATATGCAAATGTTGTTTTATCAATGGAAGGAATATTCGGAATTGCAATAGTATTAATATTAAACTACATCTTTGTAAATAAATTCTTAAATAAATTAAAAGACAATAGAAAAGACCTATCAAAAGAAGAAGTAATCAAAGCAAACAAAGAAACATATAAAGAGTTCTTTATAAGAATAATACCAGTAATAATAATGGTAATTGCATTTTCTTTTGTACAATGGACACCTATTAGTAGTTTTGGAATGGTAATGATTTGGGGAATTGCTTTAATAGCAGCATATAATGTGATATTTACAAATAGCTTATTAAAATTAAAAGCAAAAAAAGATTAGCATTTAACAAAACTAAATAAAGCTAACAGTAAAACAATTGTCAAAGGAAGGAATGATATATAGATGAAAAATATAAGTAAAAAAGCAAAAATTTTAAGCATAATAATAGCAATAATTATAATTGCTGGAATTATAGTAATAGCAACAAAAGGATTTAATTTTGATTTAAAATATGAAAAATCACAAAAAGTTGAATTATATATAGAACAAGAATTTGAAATAAATGATATAAAAGCAATAACAGATGAAGTAATGCCAGGAAAACAAGTAATAATACAAAAAGTAGAAGTATTTGAAGATAGTGTGAGTATAACAGCAAGTGAAATTACAGAAGAAGAAAAATCAAACTTGATAACAAAAATAAACGAAAAATATGGAACAGAATTATCAGCAGATAGTACAGAAATAGAAAATATACCACATACAAGAGCAAGAGATATTGTTAAACCATATGCATGGCCATTTGCAATTGCAACAATAATTATCTTAGCATATATGGCAATACGTTATCATAAATTAGGAAGTATTAAAATAATAGCTAAAACAATTGGAATAAATCTAGTATCACAAGCAACACTAATAAGTATAATTGCAATTACTAGAATTCCATTTGGTAGGTTGACTATTCCAATGGTACTTGCAGTATATCTACTAACAATGGTTGGATTAACAGCAAGATTTGAAAAAAGATTGGAAGAAAATAAAGAAGAAAAGAAAAAAGATAAATGATGATTTAGGGACGGAACAAAAATTATAGAAAATTATAAAAACTAAAAAAATCCAG
>CAWVDV010000124.1:0-8641 GCA_963928115.1 Bacillota bacterium
ATATTTTGTAAAATTTTAAACTATTACATTTAATCCTATTATACAAAGTACAAGTGTAACTGCACTAAACACAATTACAACCTTACTCTCCTTCCAACCTGAAAGTTCAAAGTGATGATGCAAAGGTGCCATTTTGAATACTCTATTACCAGTCTTTTTAAAATATGCAACTTGTATAATAACAGATAAAGTCTCTAAAACTGGAACTAGAGCAATAATAATTAATAGTAATGGCATTTTCATATATAAAGCTATTGCTGAAATAACTCCACCTAATAGTAGTGAACCAGTATCTCCCATAAACACTTTTGCTGGATGTAGATTAAACATTAAAAATCCTAATACTGTACCTACTACTACGCTTCCGAAAATTCCAATCTCATCTATTCCAAATAATATTCCTATAATTGTCAAACATGTAATTATAATTGCTGACACACTAGAAGATAATCCATCTATACCATCTGTTAAATTTATTGCATTTGTTGTTGCTAAAATTACAATTATCGCAAATGGAATATATAAATATACTGGCATTGATATGTATTCTTTCATAATTGGAATATATGTATCAGTTCCTATTTTTATTCCATAAACCAAATATACTACATATGCTGTTGATATAATTAATAATCCTAGCATCTTGTAACTTGGCTTTAAACCTTTTGTATTTTTTAGCACTAACTTTTTGAAGTCATCTATAAATCCAATTAGTCCCATTCCTATACTTACTAATAGAAGTGGTAACATCTTATTTGCAACTTCATTTTGTCCTGTTGCAATTAAATATATATATATTCCTGTAATAACTACAATCATAGTTATTATCATAATTATTCCACCCATTGTTGGTGTACCTTGTTTTTTCAAATGAGATTTCGGACCATCATCTCTTTCTATTTGCCCTACTTTTAATTTTTTTAGTATTGGTATGATAATAAAACCTAAAATAATTGCTACAATAAACGATATGATTAATACGCTTGTTTCTACCTTCATTTTATCAAACCTTTCTTTTGATTTCGCTAATATCTAATCTTCTTATTTTTTAGACTTTTCAGTTTCTATTTCATCTATTAAATCTCTAACTATAATTCTTTCATCAAAAGGATGTTTAACACCATTAATTTCTTGATATGGTTCATGACCTTTTCCTGCCAATACCACAATATCTCTTTTTGTAGCCATTTTGATAGCTTCTTTTATGGCTTGTGTTCTATCTACTACAACTTTATATTTTCCTTTTGTCTTTTTCATTCCTTCTTCTATTTGGTCAACTATTTTTTGTGGGTCTTCTGTTCTTGGATTATCTGATGTTATAAATGTAAAATCTGCTATTCTTCCTGATATTTCTCCCATTATAGGTCTTTTTCCACTATCTCTATCTCCACCACATCCAAATACTGATATAACTTTTCCTCTTGTGTAGCTTTTTACTGCTTGTAATATATTTTGCAAACTTTCTGGAGAATGTGCATAATCTATCATTATTGGAATTTCTAATTTGTTATCAACTAGTTCAGACCTTCCTGGAACTCTTACTTCTAATAATGCTTCTTTTATAACTTCAGGTGAAACTCCAAATTTTTGAGCAACACAAATTGCTGCAAGAGAATTATATACACTAAATCTACCTGGAATTCCTGTTTTTACTCTTTCATTTCTATCAGTTATTTTTACTTTAAAATCAACATATGAATTAGTTATAGTAATGTCTTTTGCTAATAACTTAGCATAATTATCAATTCCATATGTAGTAATATCATTATCAGGGAATAATCCTGGAATCTTTGCTCCATGTAAATCATCTGTATTTACGATTCCTACTTTACACATATGAAATAATTTTAATTTTGATTGGAAATAATCTTCCATATCTGGATGTTCGTTTTTGCTGATATGGTCTTCTGAAAAATTAGTAAATAGAACAATATCAAATTCACATCCATCTACTCTATGTAATTTTAAACTTTGAGAAGAAACTTCCATTACAACAACTTCTACTTTTTCTTCTACCATTTGACTAAAGATTTGTTGTAACTCTAAACTTTCTGGTGTAGTACGATCACTATCTTTGATTTTTTTACCATTTATATATGTAGCTATTGTTCCAATTAGTCCTACTTTGTTTCCTGCTTTTTCTAAAATTTCTTTAATCATAAATGTTGTTGTAGTTTTTCCTTTTGTTCCTGTTACTCCTATTAATTTGAATTTTTTTGTTGGATTTCCATAGAAATTACTAGAAGTTATCGCTAATGCTCTTCTTGTATTAGGTGACATTACAATTGTAACTTCTTCAGGAATTTTTAAATTTTTAATATCACAACCTTCTTCAATAATTACTGCTGCTGCACCATTTTGTATTGCATTTTCCACATATTGGTGTCCATCTGTGGAAAATCCTTTTATTGCAACAAATAAATATCCTTCTTTTATATTTTTTGAATTACTTTCTATTCCTTTTATCTCTACATCTAATGTTCCTTTTGCTTTTAATCCTTCTAAACCAACTAGTAGTTCTTTTAACTTCATATTTTTCACAATCCTTTCTTTAGAAATATCTTTTTATTCCTAATTTTGTTTTTATTTGTAGTTTTATATCTAATTTTTTAATTAGTCAAAGTTTTCTACATTATATAACTAATTCCTTAATTTGTATAGTATTTTTGAAAAAAATCTAATGTAAAAAGTCCCCTAATATTAAAGTATCTACTATATAATATTAAGGGATTTTATTTTTATTCTTTTATTTCAAACTCATTTCACAATATTTACAACGATAAGTCTGATTTTCTTTATCTGTCAAGATAAATACTTGATCTAATTCTCTTTCTTCAGATGTTATACATCTTGGATTTTGGCATTTAGCAATATTAACAATTTTTTCTGGTAATTCAGCATGAAATTTATTGACTATTTTGTCATCTTTAACAATATTTATTGTTATATTGGGATCTATGAAGCCTATCATATCTATATTTACTTCAAAATCTTTATCTATTTTTATGATATCCTTTCTTCCCATCTTTTTGCTTTTTGCATTTGTTATAACTGCAACTGAACAATCTAATTCGTTTAGATTTAATAACTCATAAATTTCCATTCCTTTTTTAGCTTGTATATGGTCTATTACAATTCCATTTTTTATACTATCAATATTCATCTTTTTTATTCCTTTCACTTAATATTTATTTGATTCCTAACAATTTTAAAATCAATGCCATTCTAATATGCTTTCCATTTTCGACTTGTCTAAAATATGCAGCTCTTGGGTCGTCATCTACGTCAACTGATATTTCATTTACTCTTGGTAATGGGTGCATAATGCATAAATCTTTTTTAGCTTTTTCTAGTTTTTCTTTGTTTAATATGTAATAGTCTTTAAGTCTTATATAATCTTCTTCATTGAAAAATCTTTCTTTTTGTACTCTTGTCATATATAAAATATCTAGCTTATCCATATATTCCTCAATGTCATTTGTCTCTGTCCATTTAATATTATTTTTTTCTAGTATATCTCTTTTTATATATTCTGGGATTTTTAATTCATTTGGTGATATTAAAATAAATTCTATATTCTTGTATCTAGACATAGCTGTAATTAGTGAATGGACTGTTCTTCCAAATTTCAAATCTCCACATAGTCCAATTGTTAAATTTTCTAATCTTCCTTTTTCCCTTTGTATTGTTAATAAATCTGTTAATGTTTGTGTTGGATGGTTGTGTCCCCCATCTCCTGCATTTATTACTGGTACTGTTGATTTTAATGATGCTACTAATGGTGCTCCTTCTTTTGGATGTCTCATTGCTATTATGTCTGCATAACATCCTATTACTCTAATTGTGTCTGATACTGTTTCTCCTTTTGATGCTGAACTTGTGTCTGCTGATGAAAATCCTATTACATTTCCCCCTAGTTCCATCATCGCTGCTTCAAAACTTAGTCTTGTTCTTGTGCTTGGCTCAAAAAATAAAGTAGCTAATTTCTTTCCATCACATTTGTGAGAATATTTCTCTTTGTTTTGGATAATGTCATTAGCTACTTCTATTAATTCATCGATTTCTTCTACTGTTAGATTTTTAATATCAATTAAATGTTTCATATTTCTCTCCTTTTTTCTTATTTCTTCTTATACTGTTTTATCAAAAAAATGAGAGATTTGTCAAGTTATTTTATTCTTTTTCCACATAAACTTTATTCCCTTTATTAATTGTAATCCCTGCTTGAGGAGTTTGAGTCTTTATAATTGCATTATCCTTATCCATTTCCTCTTCTCCGTTTTGAATAACAAGTTCCAATCCGTTTTCTTTCATAATTTTTTCCGCTTCAATTATAGTTTTTCCAATAACATCTGGTGTTGTAACTTGTTCAGCAACTTCAACTTCATCTGTATTTCCTTGATTAACTTCTAAATATGGCAAAATTTCACTAAAAATTTGACCGCCCACTGGAGCTGCAACTCCACCACCTTGATGTCCTCCTTCACCTGTTGGATTATACAAAGTAACTAAAACAACTGCTTGAGGATTATCAATAGGTGCAACACCACAAAAAGAAGTTACATATTTATTAGTATTAACACCATCCTCAGATGTCCCTGTTTTTCCACCTATTCTGTATCCTGCAACTTTTGCATTTTTTCCAGTTCCTTCAGAGACAACGCTTTCCATCATACTCAATACTTTTTCAGAAGTTTCTTTTGAAATTACTGTTCCATTTGTTTTTACTGGTATATCAGTAACTTCTTTAGTTTGGCTATTAATAATCTGTTTCACAACTCTAGGAGATACACTTGTTCCACCATTTGCAATTGAAGATACTGCTGTTGCAAGTTGAATTGGTGTTATTTCAAACCTTTGCCCAAAACTTATTGTTGCGAGCTCCACTGGTCCAGCCTTTTCTTTTGCTAAAAATATACTTCCTGCTTCACCTGGTAAATCTATTCCTGTTTTTTGCAATAACTTAAATTTTTCTAGATATTCGTAATATTTTGTTACTCCTAACTGTTGGCCTAAGCCTATAAATACTGGATTACATGAATTCATTAATCCTTGTCTTAAGCTTTCAGAGCCATGTGGTCTATAATATCTCCAACATTTTATCCTAACTCCTGCAACTTCTATCCCACCTGTACAACTAAACTGTCCTTCTTTATCAATGTCTGTAACTAATCCTTCTTCTATTGCTGCTGATGCAGTTATCAACTTAAATACTGAGCCTGGTTCATATGTATCTGCTATTGCTTTATTTCTCCATACTGCTTGCAAATTTGTAGTTTTTTCTTCCTGTGACAAACTATCCCAAGTTTGCTTTAATTCATCTGTATATGGCTCATATGGTTCATTTAAATTATATGATGGATATGTTGCCATTGCTAGAATATCTCCATTTTGTGGATTCATTACTATAATATTTCCACCATCTGTACATTCATTATCAATACATGCTTCTTCTAAGTATTTTTCTGCAATTGATTGTATTGTTAAATCTATTGTAAGTACTAAATCATTTCCATCAATTGCTGGTACATAATTTTCTCCTTCTTCTCCTATTTCTCCTCCTGTTGCATCTGTATGTCTTTGTATTGAACCTTTTGTTCCTTTTAATTCCTCTTCATATTTTGCTTCAATTCCATCTAAGCCTTGATTATCACTTCCACAAAATCCTATAATTTGTGATGCTACTGTGTTATATGGATAATATCTTTTTGTATCTTCATCAATATTTATTCCCTCTGAAATGTTATTTTCTTGCATCCAAACTCTTAATTCATCTGTTTTTTCTTTATCTACTTTTTTTACGATTGTTTCTATTGAACTTCTTTTTGATACTTTTTTCAATACTGTGTCATAATCTAATTCAAATAGTTCTGATAATTTTCTGGCTACTTTTTCTTTGTTTTCTTTTGCTATATTTCCCGGATTTACTGTTACTGTTTCTACTGTACTGCTTACTGCTAATGCTGTTCCATTTGTATCATAAATTGTCCCTCTTTTTGGATTTATGCTTCTATCTAAAGTTTGTTGCTCATATGCTAATTCTGATAATTCCTTTCCTTGTACTAATTGTATATATCCTAATCTTCCTATTAAACATACTAGAATCAAAAAGGTTATGAATAAGGTATTTCTCATTTTCTTTTTACTAGATAGTTTCGTTGTAATCATAAAAAACCTCCTAATCAATTTTATTAGAAGGTTTTTTATTTATACCAAAAATATTATCTGTTAAATATTTTATCTACAAATTGTTGAAACCAATTTTTTTCTTCTGTTTTTATTACTTCTTCAGTTGCTGGTTCTATATAATCTTTTTTAGGTAGTGTTACATATACTGTTTGTTTATTTGTTAATTTTTGCATACCTAACTTTTCTTTTGCTTGTTTCTCTATATTATTTAGATTTAAGCTATTTTGTATTGTTACTTCTAGTTGTTGATTTTCTTTTTCTAGTGATGCTAATTGTTCTTTTAGGTCTTGGACTTCATTAAATTTTTCATTTATTTGGGAGTTTCTATAACTTATAGTAAGCAACAAGATAAATATTCCTACTACAACTAAAGTTAGATTTTTTTGTCTCTTTTTTTGTTCTTTAGATAGTTCTACTTTTTGTCTTGGTAAATCTTCTACAACTCTTAATTTACGTTGCTTTTTGTTTCTATTTCTTTGTACCTCTGGTTCTAGTTTTCTAGGACTTGTTGTATACTGATATCTTGTTCCTGCCATAAGTTATTCACCTCCTTTGTATTACTCTTGATTTAATCTTCTTTCGAATATTCTTAATTTTGCACTTTTACTTCTTGAATTTTCTAATTGTTCTTCTTCATTTGCTATTATTGGTTTTCTTGTTATAATCTTTCCTAATGATTTTGCTCCACACACACAATATGGTAAATCGCTTGGACATGTGCATTTTCCTTGAGCTTCTATATATGCATTTTTGACTGCCCTATCTTCTAATGAATGAAATGTTATAATGCATAATCTTCCTTTTTCATTTAAGCAATCTATACAATCCATTACCGTGTTATATAATGGCTTTATTTCATTATTTACTTCAATTCTAATTGCTTGAAAGGTTCTTTTTGCTGGATGTCCATCTTTTTGTTTAGATTTTGGAATTGAATTTTCAATTATTTCTACTAATTGCTTTGTTGTTGTTATTTTTTCTTTTTCTCTTTGTTTGCATATATTTCTTGCAATTTGTCTTGAAAATCTTTCCTCTCCATATTGATATATGATATCAGCTAATTCTTTTTCTTCATATGTATTTACAACTGTTTCAGCTGTTAATTCTTGAGTTTTGTCCATTCTCATATCAAGTTTATTTTCTCCTAAATAGCTAAATCCTCTGTTTCTTTCATCTAATTGATATGAAGATACTCCTAAATCTAAAAGAATTCCATCTACTTTTTCTATTTCTAATTTTTCTAATATTTCTTTTATATTGTCATGATTATCATGTACATATATTACATTGCTAAAATCTTTCAATTTTTCTTGTGCTGCTGTTAAAGCCTCTTCGTCTCTGTCAATACCTATTAATTTTCCTTTTGGAGATAATCTTTTTGCAATTTCTATACTATGCCCTGCTCCCCCTAAAGTTCCATCAACATATATTCCGTCTTTTTTTATCTCTAGACCGTCTATACATGGCATCAACATAACTGGCTTATGTTTAAATTCCATCTTTTTCACGTTCCTTTTTGATTGTAAATTTTTATCTTTTTTCTAAATTTACAATTACAGCTGGTAATTCCGAAAAACTACCAGCTGTCTTTACTCTATGTATTTGTCTTTTGGTTTTTTAGTGTTTTCTTTAGCAAATGTTTCTTTTGTTTTCATTTGATTAAACATTTGTACATTTCGATTTTTCTTTTGTTTAAACTTGAACTCTTTATCTTTTGTGTATAGAAAAATCTTTTGTACATTTTTCTTATGTATTTTTTGTCTTTTGTATAGTTATCTTTAGTATTTTTTTCTTTGGTGTTTATATATAAACTTTTGCAAGCTATATACCTAAATTTGCCATATTTTCTGCAATTTCATCTGCAGATATATTTTCATCGCAATTTTGCCATGTTTCTTTATCCCATATTTCTAGTCTTGTCCCAACTCCAATTATTACTGTTTCTTTTTCAAGTTTTGCTGCGACTCTTAAGTTGTTTGGAAGTAGAAATCTTCCTTGTTTGTCTATTTCACATTCTGTTGCTCCTGATAAGAAAAATCTTACAAAGTTTCTTGCATTTCTGTCTGAAAGTGGTAATGCTTTTAATTTTGTTTCGAAGTTAATCCATTCTTCTTGTGAAAACGCAAATAGACATCCATCTAACCCTTTTGTTACGATGAACTTGTCTCCCATGTCTTGTCTTAGTTTTGCTGGCATTATTAGTCTGCCTTTTGCATCTAGAGAATGCTCATATTCGCCTATTAACAATGAATGGACCTCCTTTTTCACTTTCTACCACTTTGTACCACTTCTCTCCACTTCACCACCATTTTAATATAACTTTTTTTGTTTTGCAAGTGTTTTTTGAAAATTTGTTAAATTTTATAGAAAATTTTTGAGGTGTCAAATTAGACACCTCATCTTTTTTAATTTATAGTTGTGCTTGTTGCACCTGTTCCAACAACATCTTCTT
>CAWVDV010000125.1:0-5910 GCA_963928115.1 Bacillota bacterium
AAAGGGGGGAATATCAAGTTTTAATAATTTATATAGAAAAAACAAGGGTTGTAGAAGTTTTAACAGAAAAACTTTTTACAAAACCTATTTATAGAAAGGGGATTTTTTATGAAAAAAGTAGGTAATATTTTATGGGGGATAGTATTAATTGTATTAGGAATTATTATAGGTTTAAATGCAACAGGAGTTACACATATAAACATATTTTTTAGAGGCTGGTGGACACTTATTATAATAATACCAAGTATTATAGGTCTAATAAAAAATGATAGCAAACTATGGAGTTTTATATGGTTGTGTATAGGAGTAGTATTATTGTTATCAGCACAGAACATTTTATCTTTTTCATTAATTAGTAAATTAATATTCCCATTCATATTAGTTGTAATTGGAGTATCATTAATATTTAAAAATGTAGCTGGAGAAAAAATAAAAGAAAAAGTAAAAAAAATAAATAATGAAAATTTAGAAAATGAAGAATATTGTGCAACTTTCAGTTCTCAAAATGCTGATTATTCAGGACAAGAATTTAAAGGTGCAAATTTAGATGCAGTATTTGGAAGTGTGAAATTAGATTTGTATAAAGCTATAATAAGCAAAGATCAAATAATAAATGCATCAGCAATATTTGGTGGGATAGATATAATAGTTCCAGAAGGAGTAAATATAAAAGTAAAATCAACACCAATATTTGGAGGAGTTAGTAATAAGTCAAAAAGAGAATATAAAGAGAATTTACCAACAATATATATTAATAGTTTTTGTATGTTTGGAGGTGTTGAAATAAAATGACAACATTTCAAAAAATTATCAAATATGGAGCAATAGCTTTTGGAATATATCTATGTGTGATAATAATTAGTGCAATAATTTTTACATTAACGGCAATTTTTGGAATAACTATAGGAATAAGTCAACTAGAAGAAAGCTGGAATAATAGCAATGATATTGTAAATTCTAATAGTAACGAGATTACTGAAAGTCAAAGTTACGACTATACAGATATAAAAAAATTAGATGTTGAACTAAGTCTTTGTAAATTTGATATAGTTGTTGATAATACATTAACTAACAACTTAAAAGTGGAAATAAGGAATGGTAGTAATAAAATTTATTCTGAGCAAAGTGGTAGTAATTTAAAAATAGAAGATGATACAATTACAAGTATGGACTTCTTTAAAAGCAGGAATATTGTACCAGAAATTATAATTAGTATACCAGATAACTATGAATTTGAGAGTGCAGATATAAAAGTAACTATAAATGAAAGTAATATAGAACAACTTTATGGAAAAAAGGTTAAAATAGAAACTGGTGGAGGAAGAGTTGTTATTAAAAACGTAGTTGCAGATGAATTAGATATTGAAGGTGGAGCAGGAGAAATTATTGTTGAAAATTCAAGGGCGGAAAGATTAGAGTTTGAAGCAGGTGTTGGAAATGCTGAAATAACAACAGAAGTTATGAATAGAGCTGATATTGATTCTGGTGTAGGAAAATTAGAATTAAATTTATTAGGTGACAGAGATAATTATATGATTATTCCTTCAGTTGGAATTGGAGCTGTTATAGTAGATAATGAAAAAGCAGTAAGTAAGAATGTAATAGGAAGTGGTAATCAAAAAATTAGTATAGATGCAGGAGTAGGAGAGGTTGTAGTTAATTTTGCTCAATAGGGACATTCCCAAAAGAACAGAAAATGAAGGTTATGTCCCTTTTGAACAAAAATAGTTAAAAAGTAATGCTACTGAAGTTCAACTAAATCTTTCCAATACTTTTTAGGCATAAATTGCATTTGACATCTTGAGTTTTTTCTTTCTTTAATAGCAATAGTCTTAAAAAACATTTTCCACAAATCTTGATAAACTTTTTCTTGTTCTGAAATTTCAGGTATTTTTAAATTTGAACTATCTATAATTCTATACTCTTTACAATTATAAATAAAACAAATTTCTCTGTTTTTATCATGAATTATAAAATTCATAGAAGGTAAGCGATTAATAAAATGATGTCCTAGAGGCTCAATAATATTGTTATCAGGATGAATTTTAGCATAACAAAGGTTTTCACCGATTTCTTGAAAACGCAATAAACCTTTCAATTTGTGGCATTCAGCTAAAGCTCGTCTTCTCATGTTAATAACTTTGAAAACATAAGAAACTGTTAGCATATTATTGATTTTTGGACCAACATCAAAACCATTACATAAATATTTTAAAATATACATTTCTTTATCCTTTTCATTTGATAAAAATGCATTGTAACTATTATATAATGCTTCATAACAAATATTCTTTTCTATCCCAGCAAACACTCTTTGAGATTTTTCATAATTTGTTTCTAGGTATTCTGTTTTGTCTAAAAAATTTTGGGTATATTCATTAACATTGTAAATTTTTTGTGGTAATATTTTATTTGAATATGAATCAAAAACAATAGTTAAAAGACCATCAAAAGTTCCATCATATAAATAAGTTTTGTTTATAAGTTTCCAGTTAGACATTTTATTTTATCCTCCTTTGTAGGTTGTAATTTGTTAAATAACAAAGTTTTTTCATTTGTCATATTACTATAAGAGTTTAAATTATTATTGAACAAAGATAATTGTTCATAATTTAATTTCCTATTATTATCAACTTTTTCTTGATATACCAAATTTGTTTCAATGAAATTCTGATTAAATTTATATACTTTATCAAAATATTTACCTTTACAAGTTATAAAATATTTTGCACGTTTCAAAACAACTCCTAACTTTTTTAGAGCTTCAAAATCTAGTAAAAAAGTTCGCCTTGCTCGAATAATCTTTTTAGCTGAAATAACTCCAATTCCAGGAATTCTAAGTAAAGTAAAATAATCAGCAGTATTTATTTCAATAGGAAATTTGTCAATATGTCTTAAGGCCCAATCACATTTGGGGTCTAATATATGGTTGAAATTAGGATGTGTTTCATCTAAAAGTTCATCTGCTTTAAAACCATAGAATCGTAAAAGCCAATCAGCTTGATATAACCTATTTTCACGAAGTAGAGGAGGAGCTTCTAAAGTAGGTAGGTTTCTATCATTATTTACACTTATATATGCAGAATAATATACTCTTTTTAATTTTAATTTCTGATATAATCCTTCAGAAAGTTTTAGAATTTTTAAATCACTTTCAGGTGTTGCTCCAATAATCATTTGAGTGGTTTGTCCTGCAGGTACAAATTTAGGTTTAAATCTACTTTTGATTAATTTGTTTTCTTGTATATTATTTGAAATATAATTCATAGGTTTTAAAATACCTGTTTTTTCTTTTTGTGGAGCAAGTAATTTTAAGCTATCATTAGAAGGTAATTCGATATTAATACTCATTCTATCGACTAATGTACCTAATTTATCAATTAATTCTTTGCTACATCCAGGTATTGTTTTACAGTGAATATATCCATTAAAATTATATTCATTTCTTAGTATAGTTGCAGTTTGAACTAACATTTCCATGGTATAATCTGGAGATTTTATAACTGCAGAACTTAAAAATAAACCTTCTATATAATTTCTTTTATAAAAATTTATAGTTAAATCCGCAATTTCTCGTGGTGTGAAAGTGGCTCTTTTAACAGAGTTAGTAGCACGATTAATACAATATTTGCAGTCATACATACATGAATTTGTCATTAAGATTTTTAATAGAGAAATACATCTTCCATCAGCACCCCAACTATGACAAATTCCAGAAACATGACCATTTCCAATTCCATTATTTTTGTTTTTTCTATTACTTCCACTAGAACTGCAAGAAGCATCATATTTTGCAGAATCTGCAAGTATCTTTAGTTTTTCATAGATATCCATTTTTTATCCTCACATACCAAACATTTGTACATATTATATCACAAAAAAATGAAATGTCAAATATTTGTTTGTAGAAAATTTAAAACATTATATAAAATGTCGAATTTTGCGATGAAAAGTTTGAAAAAAAGATAAAAAACTATTGACATAAAGTTAAAGACGTAGTATATATAATTTATGTTAAGATAAGTAAATAATGTAATTTATTTCAGAATTTCTAATCAATAAATTTCCAAAAAATAAAAAAGTGTAAATTAAAAAGAAAAAAAGAGAAAATTGAAGGAAATTAAATTTAAAACTATTAATTTACTATAAAATAAATGTTGATTTTATAGTGCTATAAACGTATAATGAAAGGAGCAAAGATATGATAGTATATTCACTTAGAGAATATTTTATATTAGAACGACATTTTTTAAAAGAAGAAGTTATTGGATTAAATGATAATAGTGAAAAATATAAGCTAGAGGTAAATAAAAATAAGAAAAATCAACATCATAAACATGATAAATTGTTTAGAGAAATATTGAGTAATAAAAAAGAAATTGTTAAATTAATAAATAAATATTTAGAGCCAAAAGAAAAGATAACAGAAGAAATGATTGAAAGGTATGATACAAAATTTATAACGACTTCCTATGAAGAAAAGGAATCAGATATAGTTTTTAAATTAAAAAATAGAGAAGTGTTCTTCTTAATTGAACATCAAACAAAAGTAGATAAATTAATGGCTAAAAGACTAACTGAATATAGTTTAGAAATTATTAGAGCGAGAAAAAGTGAAAATTTATCAAAAAAATCTGAAGAAATGCTAATACCAAGAGTGATACCCTTAGTATTATATACTGGACAAACAAAATGGACAGCTAAAAATAAGTTAGAAGAAGTACAAGTAGAGTTTAAGCATTTGAAGGGAGTAGATATAATAACTGGGTATAATTTAATTGACATACGAGATGAAGAAGAAGCAATTAAAGATGGAACAGCAGTAGCAAGAATGTCGGTGATTGAAAGAAAAAACAATACAGTAGAAATAATAGAAACGATAAAAAGGATGGCTGAACATATAAAGGATAAAGATGAACGAAAAGAATTTGCGAAAGAAGTTAAATATTTATTGTATGGTAGGTTAACTAAAGATGAGATAGAAGAAATTGAGAAGATTTTGATAGAAAGGGAAGGTGAAGATGTTATGTTACATGCACAAATGGTTATAGAAAGAGATTTTAAAAGAGCGAGAGAAGAAGGGAGAAAAGAAGGGAGAAAAAAAGGCGAAGAGCAAAAAGCTATAAATATTGCTAAAAAAATGCTAGATGAAAAAATAGATATTAATTTAATATCTAAAATTACCGGATTAAAAAAAGAACAATTTATGGAATAAAATATGAAAAAATATAATTGAGCCTTAAAATTATAAAAAATAAGGCTCAATTCAAATAAATTATCTAAATGGTAAAAAAGATTTTCTCTTTTTAACAAAGTTATAAAAATCCTTTGGATTTCCTACAATAAAACAAGTTTTATCAATTAAATATGAATAAGTTTTATCTATATACAAATAAAAGAAATCTTTAGTTGAAAAAATTCGATATAATTTATGATATTTTATTTTGGAAATATTCTTTTTATCTTGTACAGTAAAATAGTTATCATAAAAATTAAATATATAAGTAGTAGAATTTTGAATTTTGTTGCTTTTATATTCTTTTGCTACATCAGAAATAGGCTTAAAAAACCTCCAAACTATAAAGCCAACAAGTATAATACAAAAAACAATAGCACTACTATATATATGATATGCAACAAGATAAATGATGCATGCTAAAATTATACCTATGATTAATATATTATATATTTTATATCTTAAACCAAACTTATTTCTATGAAATTCTAAAAATTCATCATAAACTTCTTTAGAATATGTAGTTTTATTTTTAAATAAAGCCTTCAAAGTTATCACCAGTCTAAGTATATCATAATCTACAAAAAAATGACAAATCTTTTTCATAAAAAAATGTTGAATAAACATCATAACTAATATATAATTTAAACATGAAAAATAAGAGGTGATGTTAT
>CAWVDV010000126.1:0-11649 GCA_963928115.1 Bacillota bacterium
TTTACATTAAATTTTCTTTACAATCATTTATTTAATGTAATTTTAACTTTTAAAATTGATTGTAAATATATTATACGAGGAGAATAAGAAATGTTAAGAAAAATAAAATTTAAAGAATTCAAAGATTTATATAGAAAACATATAGTAAAAGATTTTCCAAGTAGTGAAAGACCAAACTTAGAAGGCTTCAGAAAAAGAATGTTAAAATACAATGAAGAAACATATATCTATGAAGAAGACGGAGTAGAAAGAGGATATTGTATAATAGACCAAATACAAGAATATGTTTTAGTAGCATTTTTGGCAGTATATGAAGAAAATAGAGGAAAAGGAATAGGAACAAAAATATTAAAAGAGCTAGAAGAAAAATATTCTAATAAAAAAGGAATTTTATTAGAAGTAGAAGACCCAGACTTTGCGAAAAATGAAAACGAAAAAAGCATACAAGAAAGAAGAATTAGATTTTATGAAAGAGCTAATTTCCAAGTTGTAGAAAATTTAAAAGTAGAACTATATATGGTAAATTTCAATATAATGATTCGTAACATTATAGGCAATCCAACAGAAATTAGTGAAGTAGAAAAAGTAATGAAACAATTCTATTATACAATTATAGATAAAAAAAGATTAAAATATATTAATATAAAAACAATCTAGAAACAAAAAAGCATTAATTCACTAGAAAACTAGGATATTAATGCTTTTTAATTTTATAAACTTATTTTAGGCATTTGTTTCTTTTACTTTATCATAGAAGCAAATAGTTGCAAATTGCATATATGGAATAAGCCAAATATAACCAATACCAAAAGTAAATAATGCTAAAATAGCCCAACCGATAAATGAAATTTGTAATCCAAATAATTTTCCACGATTATTATTCATCAACTTTTTACTTTCTTCAACAGCTTCTTTAGAAGTCATTTCTGGATTATCTATTGCAATTAGATAAGATAGAGCATAGTAATAATATTTAGTAAGTCCCCAAATTACAGATACAATCAAAAGTATTATACCTACAATAGACAACAAACCAGCCATACCTAATCCAGAAGTTGAACCAGAATAAATATAAGAAAAAGAAGATGCCACATAAAGAGAAATAGAGAAAGCAATTAAAACATATGAAATAATCATTAAAATTACAGGTACTATCATTTTTAAAATGGTTTGCCATGTAACGCCCCAAGCTCTTCCAAAATTAGAAAATCCTAAACTGCAAAAATCAAAAGCAGATGTTTCTTCATCTTTGAATAATTTGTAGAAAGAATAAATTAATCCAAAAGATAAAGGAACTTCAATGATAAATACAATTATAGAAACAATGAAACTTAAGAAAGAGTTTTCTTCAACATGACCTTGAATAAAACCTATTAAAAATGCTATAACAAGATAAGCCAAAGAAATGCACGCAGCTTTACCCCACTTTCCGGTTAATTTTTCACGAGCTTTAGCTCTTAATTCTGAACTCATAAAATCCCCCTCCTATTTTAATTTTATAGAAAACTAACAATTATATGACATATAAAAATTCTCATATAAAAGATTTAATTTTTCTACACTATTAGAATAAAATAAAAAATGAAAAATGTCAATAATCGACATAAAAATACAAAGAAAAAAGTGTAGCAATTTGAAAAAAATTGTGATAAAATAAATCACGTTAAAATGATGAAAGAAGGAGACAAACTATGGAAAAAATAATAAAAACAATAGCAGAAGAGCTAAACATACAAACAAAACAAGTAGAAGCGACAGTAAAATTAATAGATGAAGGAAACACAATTCCATTTATTGCACGTTATAGAAAAGAAGTAACAGGAGGACTAAGTGACGAAACACTTAGAGATTTAGGAGAAAGATTAAATTACCTAAGAAATTTAGAACAAAGAAAAGAAGAAGTTGTAAAATCAATAGATGAGCAAGGAAAATTAACAGATGAAATATTACAGCTAGTCGCAATAGCAAAAACACTTGCAGAAGTTGAAGATATATATAGACCATATAAACAAAAAAAGAAAACAAGAGCAACAGTTGCAAAAGCAAAAGGATTAGAGCCACTTGCAAATATTATTATAGAACAAAAAGAAACAACTCAAATAATAGAAATTGCAAAACAATACATAAATATAGATAAATTATCTGATGAAGATAAGAAAAATAAAGACAAAGTAGTTGCAACTGCAGAAGATGCAATACAAGGTGCATTAGACATTATTGCAGAAAATATTTCAGATGAACCAAAATACAGAAAACAAATAAAAAGAATTTGTTATAGAGAAGGTCTTATTGAAACAAAAGCAGCAAAACCAGAAGAAAAATCTAATTATGAAATGTATTATGATTATCAAGAAGCAATAAAATACATACCAAGCCATAGAATTCTAGCAATAAATCGTGGAGAAAAAGAAGATTTCTTAAAAGTAAAAATAGAAAAGCCAGAAGATAAAATTTTAGCATATATTGAAAGAGATATTATAAAAGGTGAAACACAATTTACTGAAATGCTAAAAGAAACAATTTTAGACAGTTTTAAAAGACTAATAGAACCATCTATTGATAGAGAAATCCGTTCAGATTTAACAGAAAAAGCTGAAGATAAAGCAATTAAAGTATTTGGTAAAAATTCAAAACAATTGCTATTAGGAGCACCAATTAAAGGGAAAACTGTTATGGGATTTGACCCAGCATATAGAACAGGATGTAAAATAGCAATTATAGATGAAACAGGTAAACTATTAGACTATACAACAGTATATCCAACAGAGCCACAAAATGATATTGAAGGAGCTAAAAAAGAATTACTAAAATTAATAGAAAAAGATAAAGTAGACATGATAGCAATAGGAAATGGTACAGCATCAAGAGAATCAGAAATGTTTGTAGCAGATATGATAAAAGAAGCCTCAAGAGATGTACACTATGTTATAGTAAGTGAAGCAGGAGCATCAGTATATTCAGCATCAAAACTTGCAACAGAAGAATATCCAGATATAAATGTATCAATTAGAGGTGCAATTTCAATTGCAAGACGTTTGCAAGACCCATTAGCAGAACTTGTAAAAATAGACCCAAAAGCAATAGGTGTTGGACAATATCAACATGATGTAAATCAAAAGAAATTACAAGAAAGCCTAACAGGAGTGGTAGAAGATAGTGTTAATAAAGTAGGAGTAGATGTAAACACAGCAACACCTTCACTACTTAGCTATGTTTCAGGAATTAACAATACAATTGCAAAAAATATTGTAAAATATAGAGATGAAAATGGAAAATTAAAAAATAGAAAACAATTATTAAAAGTTCCAAAACTAGGAAAAGTAGCATTTGAGCAATGTGCAGGTTTCTTAAGAATATTTGATGGAGATAATCCGCTAGAAATTACAGCAGTTCACCCAGAAAGTTATGAAGCTACTGAAAAATTACTTAATCAATTGGGATTTGATAAAAATGATTTAAGAAATAAAGAAAAATTAGAAGAATTAAGAAATAAATTAAAAACAATTGATGTAGCAAAAACTGCAAAAGAATTAGAAATTGGAGAAATGACGCTAACAGATATTATTGAAGAACTTTCAAAACCAGGAAGAGACCCAAGAGAAGATATGCCAAAACCAATTTTACGTTCAGATGTATTAAAATTAGATGATTTAAAAGAAGGTATGGTATTAACAGGAACAGTTAGAAATGTTATAGATTTTGGAGCATTTGTAGATATTGGTGTTAAACATGATGGATTAGTTCATATTTCTGAAATGAGTGATAAATTTATTAAAAATCCATCAGATGTTGTTTCTGTAGGAGATATAGTTAAAGTTAAAGTTATTAAAATTGATAAAGAAAGACAAAAAGTAGGACTTTCAATGAAAGTATAAAAAGAAACAGGGATTTTAGGAACGTCTCCTAATCCCTGTTTTCTATTTCACCTTTATATTTTTCTTGAATTTCCTTTATCTCATCAAAGTGATTTTCCAAAATATCCAAAAAAGCATCATCCAATTCTGGGTCGAATTGTGTACCTCTACATCTCTTAAACTCTGAAATAACAGTTTCAAGAGGTAAAGAATCTCTATAAGTTCTTTTTGAAGTCATTGCATCAAAACTATCAGCAATAGCAGTAATCCTTGCCAAATATGGAATTTCTTCACCTTTTAATTGACTAGGATATCCATGACCATCATATCTTTCATGATGATGTTTTACAATAGGAATAATATCTTTAAATAAAGTTGCAGTAGATAAAATGTGAGCTCCTATTGAAGGATGATTCTTTATTTCTGAATACTCATCATCAGTAAGTTTAGATTCTTTTTGCAAAATTGTATCAGGAACACCAATTTTTCCAATATCATGGAACAAACCACCAATTTGCAAAGTACGTAAATCTTGGTCTGATAATCCAACTTTTTTACCTAATAGCACAGAGAATTCTGAAACTCTGTCAGAATGACCTCTTGTATAGGTATCTTTAGCTTCAACGGTATATCTTAAAGTTTGAATGCTCTCTAAATAAGCTTTTTCAAGCTTTTCATATGTATCAGCCAATTCATCATTTATATGTTTAATCTCATTCATCTGTTTAATAGATTTAATACCAGATTCAATCAAAAGTAATAATTGGTCAAACTTATCACTTTTTTCACAATAACCTTGAATATCTAATCTACGAATTGTTTCTAATGGAGGAGCTAAATCCTTATGACCTGTTAGTAACAAGATATATAATTCTTTATTAAACTTTCTAATTTCTTCTACAACTTGGTCACCATGAAAAGGAGTCATAATAAAGTCTAATACCATTAAATCAAAATGCTCATTTCTGACTCTTTCTATTGCTTCTTGTGGGTCAGTTATACCAGTAAAATCATATCCACTTCTTTTTAGAAATATTGATAAAGAATCAATGATACCTTGCTCATCATCAACTGCAATGATTTTGTAATTCTTATTTTCACTATTTTCTACATTTTGAAGACCTTTTCTCATATTTCTACTATCCTCCATTCTATCCTTGTGTTATGCACGAATATAATAGATTAATGTTGCTTTTTCCACATTATATTAATAAAATGTGGAAAAAGCAAGAGTTTTTGAAATTTTTTTGTAATTGGAAGAAATTTCAAAAACTAGTTAGCGAATAAAAAAAATTGTTTGACATATAATAAAAAACATAGTATACTATATTTAGCTTAAGTTAGTCAGTAGTCGAAACTGTCTGATGTTTGTGTATGTGTTTAGGGACACATACTTTTTTTATTTTTGTACCAATATTATTTCGGATTAAAGGAAATTACAATCTATAATACAAAAAAGAAGTGGCTAGGGAACCACTTCTTGATTAGTATTGAATAACTAATCGTCAGATTTTTGGTCATTTGAATTGTCAAAATTTTTTTCAAAAAGTAATAATAATATCAAACGCCAAATTAAGTCGAAACTTGTCATTTGTTTGTCTTCCTTTCCGAAAGATTTCCTTCTGGAAAAGGATGGAAATATTATAATATATTTTTAATAAAAATACAATGACATTTTTATAATTATTAATTTATAGGTAATGTAATAATAAATGTAGTACCCTTGCCTTCTTCTGACTCAAAAGTAATATTACCATTAAAATGAGCACGAATTGTAGAATAAGACATATACAAACCAAGACCAGTACCATTTTTGCCCTTTGTTGTAAACATTTCTTTAAACAACTTATCTTTGGCTTCTTGAGAAAGACCAGAAGCATAATCCTTAACAGAAATAAGCAAATTATTATTCTCCTTAGTAACAATCAAATCAATATTTTGGTCAGGTTTTCCGTTATAAGCCTGAATTGAATTTGAAATCATATTGTTAATAACCTGAACTAAACTATTAACATCACCTTTAAGTATCAAATTCTCATCAACCTTCAAAGAAATATTTAAATAAACAATAGCATTTTTAAGCTCATGTTTCATCAAAATATTAACTCTCTTTAACAATTCACCAACAGTAAAAGTAATATCTTCTTCATTAGATAAATTTACAGCTTGACCTTTAACAGCAGTAATTACATCTGACATATACTCGGTATGAGTTTTAATCTTTTCAATCCAAGAAGACATATCTTTTGCGATATCATGATGGTCTTGACTATTTACTTCTGGATCATCGATAGATGAATCATATTCTTTTATTAAATCATTCAAACCTTCAGCAGCACCTGATATAGACATTATAGGAGTTTTCAAGTTATGAGCAATACCACCAATTAATTGACCAAGTGAAGCTAAACGTTCTTTTTCCATTAAAAGGTCCTGATTTTCTCTAATTTTCTCAAAGTTAGCTTTTGTAATTTTTTGTATATCATTAAAAGCAACAGTAAGTTGTCCTAATTCATCATCTGAGGTTACTGGTAAAACACCTATATTGTGAGCAACTTTACCTTTTGAAATCTTAACCAGATTATTAGTAACTTCAATTAAATTTTGACTAATACCTCGTGACCAAACTACTAAAATTACGGCATAGATTATAAGAGATATTATACAAAGATATACAAAGAAGCTACCAAATTCTGAAGTTGTAGAAGAATATTTAAATCCAATATATGCAACATGGTCTTCCATGAAAATTCTTTGTGCATAACCTTCTTCTTCTACTCCATAATATTCATATATTCTTCCATCTGTTTGTTCATAATAAGTATTTAAATATTTCAAAAAGAAATCAGATAAATTGCCATTAGGATTTGAAATATAAATATCGTCATTATCTATTATAAAATAATAATCATTTGGATTTTTTAATGTAACATCATTAAGTTTTTTAATCAATTCTTCTTTAGAAAGGTTATTAAAATCCGTATTTTGAAGTTGGAATTTATAATAATTGTAATTTCCTTCTCCAATAGCAGAACATCCTTTAGCATAACCAAGTAAAGAAATGATGATTATTATTACTAAAAAGAATGGGAACAAGTTAAAAAGTAAATTACCCTTAAAGTTTGATTGCTTTTTAAAATCACTATAATCAGCATCGATGTTATAAGTTAATTTAATAACTATATCCAAATCCTGTTTTATTAACACAGAAGATATAATAGCAATAACCGTAAAAAATGCAAAATATACCAGCAAAAACTTAAAACACAATTGCACATTTGCTTTAAGCATAATAAAAAGCATCAATAAGATAACAACTAAAATAACAACTTGCACAAGAATTATCTTTTTAGGTATAATAAAACAATCTTTACGTACTTTTTTTATTAAATTAGTGGTAATTTTAGACTTATCTTTAACATATAAATCCAAAAATTTAAAAGCACTTTTACACATGTGATGAATACATAAGATATATATTATAACAGCAAGACTACCTAAAGAAATGTATTGCATTGTATGTGAAAAAGGCTCTATTTGTGATTGAAATACGGCCTCTTCTGACATAGGCGGGTAGTTCAAAAGTACAGGTGTCAAAAATTTCATTATTGCAATTACAAGAATTTCTAAAAATATAATTTTTGAATAAATATTAAATTTAATTCTTCTTACGTTTTTCTCTGCAATATTCATAAAAAATATTATATGAAATATTTAGATAACCTAAATATTTCATACACTCCTTTCTTTTAATCTTTATCTAAAATGTATTTTAAGTAAGTTTTCTTCAAAACAGGCCATTTAAAACCATTATTTGAAAGCAAATGAATAGTCAAACTATTATCAACAGGCGTTTCAATGTATTCTGCATTTATTAAATCATTAAGCATATGTGCATCAAAAGGGTCTTCTGAACTTTTAAGTTTTTCTATTAAGTCATTTTTAGAAGATATTTTAACAGAAATATTTAACATTGACAATAACTCTTTAATAGAAAAATTATTATTATTATAAATATGATAAATTGTCTGAGAATTATTATCACACAAAATACTTACAATTGACTTAGCACATAAATCAACAGGACTAATATCAATTATCATTTTTAAATATCCATCAGTAATTTCTCCATATTTTAATATAGTTTTAATTCTACTCATAAAAGCATTTTCCAAGAAATTAGTCTGGAATTTACCATCACTAAATCTAGGCATAATATTTCCAAGCCTGAATATTTTTCCTTCAATTTCATCTGAATTAATAGCTTTCAAAACCTCACATTCAGCTTGATATTTTGTAATCATATAAACATGATTTCTAAAATCTTGTCCAACGTTAATGTTATTTTCATTTAATACAACTGCAGTACCAATTTTAGAATATCCTCCAACAGACACAGTAGAAATATGAGCAAGTTTTGCCTTAGAATTTTTACAAAAGTCAATAATATGTTTAGTTCCTAATACATTCGCACGATAAAAAGTACTATATTTTCCATAATGTTTTACATTTGCTCCGCAGTGAATAACAGTTGTAACTTCTTTACACAATTTGCTATATACCTCATCTGCAAAGTCAAGATTTTTATTTTCAAAATCACCTTCAACTGCAACTATTTTATCTCTTATTTTTTCAATTACATCATTAGAAAAATAATTTTGTAATGAAATTTGAATTCTTTCATTAGCATCTTTGTTGTTTTTCTTACGGATTAAGCAATACACTTTTTTAACATTTGGATTTTCACAAAGTTCTCTTAAAAGATGAATTCCTAAAAATCCAGTAGTACCAGTTAAAAGAACCTTTGATAAATCATAATCCACATGTCTATTTATAATATCAACTTGTTCAATTACATTAGAATAATTGGTATTTTCTGAATGAGTCTCTATTTTTTCTGCCAAATCTTTTATGTTTGATGCATTATTAATATCTTGTATCTCTAAATTATATTTTGATAATTTAATAGTTAGTTCCATAATATTTAAAGAATCTAGTCCTAAATCATCAAAGAAATCATCATTAATAGAGATATCTTTCCTGTTCATAAGAGAACAAACAACTTCATAAATTTCTTTTTCCAAATCAGTCTTTGGAGCAACTATTTCTTTTTTATCATCAACATTTTCAATAGCAGCTAATAATTTTTTTCTATCAATTTTACCATTATCATTCAAAGGAAATACTTCAAATTGATATAATTTAGGTATCATATATGGTGTCAATTTTTGTCTTAATTTAGTAGTTATTTCTTCAGTATAATTAGGTTCACTAGTTTCAATAAATCCAACTAAAGATTTCGTCATATTTTTATTTTCAACTGGAAGAACTAAAACTTTAGAAATCTTTCCACAGGCTAAAATTTCTTTTTCAATCTCTCCAATTTCAACCCTAAATCCTCTAATTTTAACTTGATTATCATTTCTACCAATATATCTAATTCTACCATCTGTTGCGAAAAATCCCAAATCACCAGATTTATAAATAACTTCGCCAACATTTTCATTATATACAAATTTTTCAGCTGTCAATTCTGGTTTATTCAAATAACCCCTGCAAAGTCCGCCACCAGCGATAGAAATTTCTCCATCACAACCAATAGGAAGGATATTTCCCTTTTTATCCAAAATATATACATGATAATTTTGTAATGGATAACCTATATATGTTTCATTATTTTCAATATCAGAATCAGTAATTTCGCAAAGAGTTGCAAAAATAGTTGATTCAGTAGGTCCATATGGCTCTAGAAGAGTTGTTTTAGGATATTTTTCTTTCCAATATCTAAAAGGTTTTGCATAAACTGCTTCTCCACCAACTAATATCGCACGAAGAGATAAATCATCTGGAGAAAGATTTAATGCTTTTTCTTCTTCAATTACTTTATAAAAATAAGCTGGTGTTTGGTTCAAAATAGTTACTTTTTCCTTAACTAGCAATTTTAAAAACTCTTTTGGGCTTAAGGTTGTTTCTTTAGGCACAATAACAAGTTTTCCACCAAATAATAAACTAGCATAAACTTCCCAGGTAGAAAAATCAAAAGTATAAGTATGGAAAAGTACCCAAATATCATTTTCATCTTGTACTAATCTATTTCTTGTTGAATTTAATAAATATACAATGTTATAATTTGAAGTCAATATTCCCTTAGGTTTTCCTGTTGTTCCAGAAGTATAAATAGTATAAGCTAAACTATTTACATCATATTTAAATTCTACATTTTTATCTCCATCTGGTAAAGATAAAATATTATCAACATTTATACATGTAGCATCATCTTTAAAAGTATCTAAATATCTTTCATTTGTAACCAAAAATCTACTGTTACTATCTTTAATAATAAATTTAACTCTGTCAGCAGGCCAATAAGGGTCAACTGGTAAATAGTATGCTCCGCACTTTAAAACTGCAAGCATTGCAACCACCATTTCTAAGCTCCTATGTATAAGCAAAGTAACTCCTTCATTTGGCTTAACACCTTTTGCCTTCAAATAAACAGCAAAATTATATACTTTTTCGCTTAATTCTTTATATGTAAGCTCATCATCTTTATACTTCAAAGCAATTGAATTAGGCGTTTTCTTGGCTTGTTCTTCAAATAATTCAATCAAGGTTTTTGTAGGTTTATATTTATATTCACCATTAAATTGATGAAGAATTGTATCAAGTTCTTTTTTAGGAATATATGAAATTTCTTGAAGTGTAGTAGTTTTATGAGAAATTATATAATTAATAATCTCTACAAAACGTAAATATACAAGTTTTGCTTCATCTTGAGAAACAATACCTTCAGAAAAACTTAAACTTAAATAATATATTCCTGCATTATTATGGTCTGTAACATGTAATTCAAAACTACTTTGTTGATGACCAGGAAGATGCCACTCAATATCTTTATCATAATCAAGATAATCATCAACTGCATGAGCATTTTGGAAAGAAACAATAGTATCAAATAAATTTGTTTCTACATGTTCAATATTTTTTGCATAATTCAAAATAGCTGAATATGGATAACGTTGATGTTTTAATGCTCCAAAAGTATCAGTATGAATTTTATCAAACAATTCAGAAATGTTCATATCATCATTTAAGTGAAAACGAAGTGGAAATGTAGAGACAAACATTCCTAACATATTTTTTTCACTAATATTTTTTCTGTTAAGTAAAGGAGTACCCACCATAAAATCATCTTTACCAACAGTTTTATATAAATAAATCGCATGTAAAGCTACAAAAAATACATATGGTGTAATTTTATTTTCTCTACAATACTCATTTATCTTTTCAGAAAGTTCTAAAGAAAGACCTTCACCATATTTTATAGTTTTAGAACCTTTTTTTAGAATGTTTTCTTTAAAAGATACCATTTCAGGTATATTTTTCAAGTAATTTTCCCAATATTGCTTATCACGAATAAAAGAGTTGCCATTTAAATACTCTTTTTCAGTATCAATGTAATTTAAATAAGATGGGAAATTAATTAAATCCAAGTTATTGGATAATAGATAATAAAAAGTATTGAATTGTTTGAAAATAATACTTGCACCCCAACCGTCAGAAATAATGTGATGCATTTTGAAACTTAAAACAATGTGATTATTAGACATTTTATAGATAGTAAATTTGTATAATTTACTATTTTCAAAAGGTGTAAAAGGGATATTTGTATCAATATCAATTTCCTTTCTGATTTCTTCGACTGTTTTATTAGAGCAGTCAATAACAGGTATATTCTCATATTCATATTTTTCTAATTTTTGAAATATACCATCCTCATTTTTTATAATTCTAA
>CAWVDV010000127.1:0-10581 GCA_963928115.1 Bacillota bacterium
AAAGGGGGGAATATCAAGTTTTAATAATTTATATAGAAAAAACAAGGGTTGTAGAAGTTTTAACAGAAAAACTTTTTACAAAACCTACTAAAGATAGGAGGAGTACAAATGGAAGAGAAAAAATACAAATCAGTAGTAACAATATGCGGTGCAATAATACTAATACTACAAACTATAACTTTAATATATATGATAGGAATAAACCCTACAGGATATAGCCAATTAGCGAAATTAGTTGCAGGACTTGTAGCAGTAATAATGATAGGGCTTATAATACCATATATGATACTATCATTAGATAAAAAGAAAGCAGGACCAATTATAGGAATGATAGCTGGAGTAGTAAGCATCCTAAACTTTAATGTAGTAAATTTAATTGCAGGAATCATTTTTATAATATATTGTGCAAGCATTTTAGCATCAATTAATAAAAATGGAAAAGACAAAAAACAAGCAGTAAGCGAAAATAAGTAATATAATATAGATACACCAAATAAAGAAAAAATATCTTTAGGTGTATTTTTTTCTTTATTTTTCCTAAAAAATGTGATAAAATATAACGAGATTTAAACAAATGATATATTTATATATTTTAAGGGGAAGCTAGATGAATACCATATTAGGAGAAATAGGGAAAACACAAAAATTCATAGACCTAAACAACCAAATAAAAAACAAAAAAAGTCCAATACAAATATTGGGCTTAACTGACGTGGGAATGTTACAAATAATAGGTGGAATAAATGAATTCGATAAAAAGCCAATTTGTATAATAACATATAATGAAATACAAGCAAAAAAAATATATGAAGATATCAAATATTTCACGGATAAAGTAGTATTATTTCCCAAAAAAGAAATAGTTACATATGACTATATCGCAGAAAGTAAGGACTTACCATATGAAAGAATAGAAACATTAGATAAAATCATATCTAAGAAAAACTTAATAGTAGTTACAACAATTGAAGCAGTTATTCAAAATATTCCAGCTAAGGAAACATTGTATAAAAATGAAATAGAATTTAAAATTGGTGAAACATATAATTTAGAAGAAATAAAGCAAAGATTAGTTAAGCTAGGATATTCAAGATATGACTTAATCGAAGGAAAAGGACAATTTAGTGTTAGAGGTGGAATATTAGATATTTCGGTAACAGAAAATGTTGGTGTAAGAGTTGAATTTTGGGGAGATGAAGTTGATTCAATTAGAAACTTTAATATAACCAGCCAAAGGTCAATAAACACTTTAGAAAAAGCAAAAATATATCCAGCTCATGAATATATTTTAGAAAAACCAATTGATGAAATATGCAAAAAAATTAGAAATTTAGAAGGAAAAGAATATCCAAAAGAAATATTAGAAGAAGATATAGAACAAATAAAAGCAGGAAACTATATCAGCAAAATTGATAAATATTTTAATTGCTTTTATGAAAATCAAGCTACCATATTAGAATATTTAAATAAAAACTATTGTGTAATATTAGATGAAAAAAGAAAAATAGAACAAAGAGCAAAAAATATAATAAATGATAATGAGAACTTAATAAAGGCTTTAGTAGAAAAAGAAAAAATCGTGCCACAAGCATTAGAGAATTTAAATAGTTATGAAGATATTGAGCAAAAACTAGAAGAAAAACAAGTAATATACTTAGAAAAAGAAGATAATGAAAATGTTTCAAATATTGAGAAATATAAATTTGATTATAGAGAAATAAACTATTATAGAAGTGAAATAGAGCAATTTATCAAAGATATAAAAATTTGGATAAGTTTGAAAAAGAAAATATATGTATTAGTTGATACAAAAGAAAAAGCTAAGAAACTTCAAAAATTGTTAGAACAAGAAGAAATAATATGCAAATATGAAGAAAAACTAAACCAAACAATAATAGTAAAAAATGTAGAAAGCATAGTAACAATAAGTTTGGGAAAACTATCTGCAGGATTTGAAAATGCAGATACTAATCAAATAGTAATTTCAGCGAATGAATTAATAGATGGAGAAAAGAGAAAAAGAAAAGTAACACATCAAGCCTTCAAAGAAGGAGAAAAAGTAGTATTTGCAGACCTAAAAGTTGGAGATTATGTAGTACACAGAACTTATGGTATTGGTATATATATTGGTGTAAATACAATAAAAGCAGATAATACAATAAAAGACTATATCAAAATAAAATATCAAAATGACGATATTTTGTATGTTCCAACAAACCAAATGGATTCAATTAGGAAATACATTGGTGGAGACAAAATAAATCCCAAATTGAATAGATTAGGAAGCAAAGACTGGGAAAATACTAAAGCAAGGGTAAAGAAAAATTTAAGAGAAATAGCGAGAGAATTAATAGAGTTATATGCAAAAAGAGAAAAATCACAAGGATTCCAGTTTAGTAAAGATACAGAATGGCAAAATGAATTTGAAGCAAAATTTCCATATCAAGAAACAGATGACCAATTAAGATGTATAGAAGAGGTAAAAAAAGATATGGAAAGTCCTAGACCAATGGATAGACTTTTATGTGGTGATGTTGGATATGGTAAAACAGAAGTAGCAATAAGAGCAGCATTTAAAGCAGTAATGGACCAAAAACAAGTAGCATATTTAGCACCAACAACGGTTTTAGCAGACCAACAATATCAAGAATTTAAAGAAAGAATGAAAGACTATCCAATAAAAGTAGAGATTTTAAATAGATTTAAAACTAAGAAATATCAAGATGAAGTTGTAAAAAAACTAAAATTAGGAGAAGTTGATATTGTTATTGGAACACATAGAATATTAAGTAAAGATGTTGAATTTAAAGACTTAGGATTATTAATAATAGATGAAGAGCATCGTTTTGGAGTAAAAGACAAAGAAAAGATAAAACAATATAAAACAAATGTAGATGTATTAACAATGACAGCAACTCCAATTCCAAGAACCTTGCACATGTCAATTGTAGGAATAAGAGATATGTCAGTAATATATGAGCCACCACAAAATAGGAAACCAGTTCAAACTTATGTATTAGAATATGACCAAGAAGTAATAAGAGAAGCAATAACAAAAGAACTAGAAAGAGGCGGACAGGTATTTTATTTATACAACAATGTACAGGGAATAGAGAAAAAGGCAATAGACATATCAAACTTAGTACCAGAAGCAAATGTAACATATGCACATGGACAAATGACAGGAACTAGAATTGAAGAAATAATGAAAGAATTTATAGAAGGAAAAAGCAATGTTCTAGTATGTACAACAATATTAGAATCAGGAATAGATATACCTAATGCAAATACAATAATAGTTGAAAATGCAGACAGAATGGGATTAGCACAATTGTATCAAATACGAGGAAGAGTTGGAAGAAGTGATAGGCAAGCATATGCATATATAACATATAAAAGGGATAAACTATTATCAGAAATTGCAGATAAAAGGTTAAAAGCAATAAAAGAATTCACAGAATTCGGTTCAGGATTTAAAATTGCCATGAGAGACTTAGAAATACGTGGAGCTGGAAGTTTGCTCGGAGAAATACAATCAGGACATCTAGAACAAGTTGGATATGACACATATTGTAACTTATTAGATGAAGTAGTAAAAGAAATGAAAGGAATAGAAGTAAAACCAGAAGTAGATATACAAATAGACTTAAATGTAACAAGCTATATTCCAGAAACATATATTGAAGATTCAAATCAAAAAATTGAAGTATATCAAAACATTGCACTATGTAAAAATGAAGAAGATATACAAAATGTAATTGATGAAATAATAGATAGATTTGGAAATATGCCAGAAGAACTAGAAAACTTAATAGATATTGCACGTATTAAATACTTAGCAAAAGATTTAAATATTAGCAAAATAATGAGCAAAAAAACAGCAGTTGTATTTACATTTGAATCAAGTAAAATGGAAATAGATATAAACAATTTAATTAAAAAATACGGTAATAGAATTAAATTCTCAGCAGGAATAAAACCAATGATTACTTTAGAAATTGAAACAGACAATGAAAGACAAATATTAAATGACACAACAGAATTTTTGAAGGGATTTTGGGACAGGGATTGAGGGACGGACCTAAAAATCCCTAAAAACAGGGACTAGGGGACGGACCTTAAAATTTATAGATAAAGTGGAGGCATTTATGCAAGTAATATCAAGTAAAGAAAATGAATTAATAAAGCACATTAAAAAATTAAAAGACAAAAAAGAAAGAGATATAAGTGGAGAATACCTAATAGAAGGAGTAAAACTTATAAAAGAAGCAATACAAGAAAAAGCAAAAATAAAACAAATAATAGTATGTGATGAATGTGAAAGAACAGAAACAATTTCACAAGATTTAATGTATGAAATAGCAAAATATGATTGTATATATGTAACTAAAAAAATATTTGAATATATAACTGAAGTAAAAACACCTCAAGGAATATTAGCAATAATTGAAAAAGAAAGTAATGAACAAAACATAGATTATAATCAAGAAATAATTGTTGCATTGGATGGAATACAAGATCCAGGAAATCTAGGAACAATTCTTAGAACTGTTGATAGTGTTGGACTAACACAAATTTTAGTATCAAAAGATACAGCAGATTGCTATAATCCAAAAGTAGTACGTTCAACAATGGGAGCAATTTTTAGAGTAAAAGTAATAGAATGTGAAGATTTAGAAAAAACTTTAAAAGAAATTAAGAAACATAAATTTAGTATTGTAATTACATCATTACAAACAGAAAATAGTATTTATGATGTAGAATATAAAAAAGATGTAATTGTAATAGGAAATGAAGCAAATGGTGTTTCAGAAAAAATACAAAATTTAGCAGATAAAAAGGTAAAAATACCAATGCTTGGAAAAACAGAAAGTTTAAATGCATCAGTTGCAGCAGGCATTATTTTATATGAATATGTGAGACAATTACGAACTGCAAAACGGACTTTAAAATTTAAAAATTAGAAATAAATTAGTTGAGAATTTTGAAATAGTTACAATAAAGCGAATATTTGAAGTAATCAGATATTCGTTTTTTGGTGCTTAAAAATATATAAATGTGATTAAAAAATATAAATTAGTAAATAATAATAAAAGAACATACAAGAAATATTATTTATAATGAAAGTTTAAAAAAATTGTAGAAATTTATTTACAAAAAGAAAATGGTTATGTATAATTATTATACAACAATAACTATAAAAGAAAATAAAAAAATGAAAGGAAGGAAAAACAAATGAAAAGAACAAAACAAAATGGTATTACATTAATAGCACTTGTCATCACAATTATCGTGTTATTAATATTAGCAGGAGTATCAATAGCAACATTAACAGGAGAAAATGGAATATTAACAAGAGCAAATGACGCAAAGGTAGAAACAAGAGGAGCAGCAGTAGAAGAAGAAAAAGATTTGTGGAAAGCGAATAAATTAGCAAATGAATACTCAAATGGAGATGTAGAGACTTTATCTGAATTGTTAGAGCGTATAGGACCAAATGGTTCAAAATTATTGATTCAAGAGGAAGTAGATGAAATAAAAGAAACAGGACAAACAGAAATAGGAAGTAGAACAATAGAATTTGGAATGACAATAGGAGATATATATGATGATAATTTAATAGGACAAAAATTAACATATACATCAAATGGACAAAATAATTGGATAATATTCGGAAAAGATGAAAATGGAGATGTACTTTTAACAACAGAAACACCAATAGATAATGGATTTAATTTGACTTCAGGTGCAGAAAGTTGGTTAAGATATGAAGATAACTTAAAAGCAACATGTTCAGGATATGGAAGAACAATACAAGGAAAGACAGTAACATCAAGAAGTATAACAATGGAAGATATAAATTACGTATCAGGATTTGATGTAGATAGTTTAAATTTTGACACATATACATTTGGAACAGAGCAAGATTATGAAAATAAGAAAGTAAATTACTGGTATCCAAGTTTAGGGGCAGCAGGAAATGGATACTGGCAAGAACCATCAAGTACTAATACAAAAACTTTTGAAAATAATTGGTATGCATATGGACAAATGGGAGAGCAACTTATTTATATGTATTCAGGTGAACCAGATGGTGCTGATGCAACAAGTTTAATAAAAAATCCAGATAAACTTAAATATATATTCGGAGAAGATGGAAGTGAATACCTGGTCGCTTCCCATTCAGTCCATGTGGACTCTTACAATGCATACTTCGGTGTGGCTGGTGTAGGAGGTAGCGGAGTGGTCGCGGACGGCTATGACTTGTGCAGTTCGAATTCTGATGGAGGCTATGATGGTGAAGTCAATGGTTCGCGTGGTATCCGCCCAATAGTAGTTCTACCATCTGACATCGAAGTAGAAAAAAATGAAGGAGGACAATGGGATATTGCATATTAATCCAATGTATATTTCTTTTCAAAACTTTACTTTCTCCATAAAATATGATAAATTTGCTATTAAAAGAAAGGTGATAAAAATGAAATTAAACGTAGTATTAGTAGAACCAGAAATACCACAAAACACTGGAAATATAGCAAGAACATGTGCAGCAGTAGGAGCAAAACTACACTTAGTATATCCATTAGGATTTAGTATTTCAGAAAAAGCAGTAAAAAGAGCAGGTTTAGATTACTGGGATAAATTAGACATAGAAGAACATGATAGTTTTAAAGCATTCTTAGAAAAATATAAACCAGAAGAAAATAACATGTTTTTTGTTACAACAAAAGGAAAACATGTATATTCAGAGCCTAAATATAAAGAGATGGATGAAGTATTTGTTTTATTCGGAAAAGAAACAAAAGGTCTGCCAGAAGATGTATTATTAAAATACATTGATAAAACTATAAGGATACCAATGAGACCAACACTAAGGTCATTAAACTTATCTAATTCAGTATCAATTGTCGTCTATGATATATTTAGACAAAAGGATTTCGAAGGATTAGAAGAAATTAGTAGTTATTTTGATAAATGAGTTAATTGGGGACGTGCCAAATCGTTGCAAAATGAAACGTTTTGGCACGTCCCTAACTGACTCAAAAAAGTTTTAAGAAATACTTGCAATTATTTCCAAATTATGGTAATATATTATCGTAAATCAAAAGAGTTTATATCAAGAAAATTTTTTCAAAATTTAAATTCTAAAATTCTAATAAATTTACTCTAAAATACATATTGACATATAAATAAAACGAAAGTATAATAAAGGAGGATTGCGATTGAAAGTTTTTACCTATAGCGATTATATAAGGTGTATTCATAATTTAAGAAGGGAAGATATAACAGGTTTAGCTGAAGAGGGAGTACAGTATAATTTAAAGGTTAATAATAGAAAGAATAATAATGAAAGAACAGATAAATCACATGATAAACTAATAAAAGATATATTAAAAGATAAAAAAGAAGTTGCAGGACTGGTCAATCAATTTTTTAGACCAAATGAGAAAGTAGAAGCGAGTAATTTGCAAAAGTGTCCCAATAGTTTTGTTACTAAAAAATATAAATCACAAGAAGCTGATATAGTATATAAATTGAAAGATAAAGATTTATATTTTTTAATAGAGCACCAATCAACAGTTGATTATAATATTCCATTTAGGATATTAGATTATAGTATTGATATTGTGCAAGAATGGAAAAAAGGAAAGAGAATTAATAAAATATCTAAATATCCAACAGTAGTGCCAATAGTGATATATACTGGACAAGTTAAGTGGAATGTTCCAAAAAACATTAAATATCAACAGATAAAAGTAACTACATATGAAAAATATAGAATAGACTTTGGATATAACTTTATTGATATGAATGAATATAACATAGAAGAATTGTTAGAAAAAAAGACAATGTTTGGATATGGCATAATATTAGAGAAATCAAAAAATACGAAAGATTTTGTAGAAAACGTGAAATCCATAATAAAAATAGAAAATGATATGGTAAGGCTAGAAAAATTAGCAGATATGATTGTATATCTATTTGGAAATGTTTTAGAGTATGATGAGCAAAATGAATTATTAAATTTAATAAATGAGAAAGTGGGTGGTAATATGGCAACATTAGCAGAAAGAATCAAAGCTGGTGATAGGAAAAGGATGAAGCAATTTGAAAAAAGAGGTGAAAGAGAGGGAGCAAGAAGAGGTAAAAGAGAAGCAATACAAAATATTGTAAGCCAGATATTAAAGCTAGAACTGGACGAAGAGGTTATGAAAAAAATAACTAATGTTACAAATGAAGAATTGAAAAAATTAGAAGCAAAATAAGTTTTATAACCAAACAATTCATACAAGGTAACTTTTTATATTGTTTTACATAAGATACAGTAAGAAAGGTTTGGTTGATAACAATGGAAAAAATATTAGAAGTAAAAGAAATAAGTAAAAAATATCAAGGTGAAAAGGGAGAAGTTTTAGCAATAGATAATGTCAATTTCAGAGTAAAGCGAGGAGAATTTATCAGTATAATTGGTCCAAGCGGATGTGGAAAATCAACACTTTTGTCAATAATAGCAGGACTTGAAAAAAAGTCAAAAGGAGAAATCTACATAGAAGGAGAAAAAATAGAAGGAATATCAGATAAAATTGGATACATGCTACAAAAAGATTGTTTATTAGAGTGGAGAACAATCTTTAGTAATTGTGTGTTTGGATTAGAAGTAAAAGGAAAATTAAATAGTGAAAGCAAAGAATATGTAGAGAGTTTGTTAAAAAAATATAATTTATACGATTTTAAAGATAAATATCCATCAGAATTATCTGGAGGAATGAGGCAAAGAGTTGCTTTGATTAGAACACTTGCAGTAAAACCTAAGATTTTGCTATTAGATGAAGCTTTTTCAGCATTAGATTATCAAACAAGAATAATGGTAACAAATGATATTTATCATATTTTGAGAAAAGAGGGTATAACAGCAATTATAGTAACACATGATATTTCAGAAGCAATTAGTATGTCAGATAAAGTACTAGTTTTAACAAAGAGACCGGGGACAGTAAAAGATATAATTAAGATAGATTTTGAAATTGAAAACAGGAATCCTATAAATTGTAGAGAAAGCCCAAAATTCAGTAAATATTTTAATACATTATGGAAGGAGTTGGGTGTAGATGAATAAACAATTAGTTATACAATCAAAAGAAAGAAAAGAATATATAAAAAGAAAAAAGAAAAATAAAGTTCTTGTTTTATTTACTCAAATATTTATCTTAATTGCTTTTTTAGGAATCTGGGAAATACTAGCTAATAAAGGAATAATAGACAGTTTTATGATGAGCCAGCCAAGTAGGATTTGGAATACATTGATAAATTTAGGTTCAGAAGATTTAATGAAACATATTTGGGTAACAGTATATGAGACAATTGTTGGATTTTCAATTGGAACTATATTAGGAATAGGAATTGCAATATTGTTATGGTGGTCAGATTTCTTGTCAAAAGTTTTTGAGCCATATTTAGTAGTATTAAATAGTTTGCCAAAAGTTGCATTACGGACCAGTAATAATAATATGGGTAGGAGCAGGTACACCAGCAATAATTGTAATGGCAGTTGCAATTTCATTAGTTGTAACAATACTTGAAAATTTGAATGGATTTTTAAAGACTGATAAAGAAGTAATTAAAATGGCAAAAACTTTTAATGCAAGCAAATTTCAAATACTTACTAAAATAGTGATACCTGCAAATATTTCGACTTTCATAAATTCATTAAAAGTAAATATTGGATTATCCTTAGTTGGTGTAATTTCAGGTGAGTTTTTAGTATCAAAAGCAGGTCTTGGCTATTTAATAGTTTATGGTGGGCAAGTTTTTAAATTGGATTTAGTTATGGCTAGTGTAATTATTTTAGGTGTAGTTGCAGGTTTAATGTATTTAGCGGTATTACTATTAGAAAAGTTTATATTAAAAACAAAAAAATTTAAATAAAATATGATTTTCACACATCTTAAGTATAAACATAAAATATAAAAGAAAGTCTTGATAAGGAGGTGTGAAATGAGTAAAAAAAGAATAATATACATCATTGTGATAATTTTAATCGTGGTTTTAGCAGTAGGAATATTTATTGCAACAAGGCAAAAAGGTGATAGTGAAGGAGAACTAAAAACAATATCAGTAAATGAAGTAACACGTTCAGTATTTTATGCACCACAATATGTAGCTATAAACAATGGATATTTTGAAGAAAACGGAATGGAGATAGAACTATCAACAGGTCAAGGAGCAGATGCAGTAATGACAGCAGTCTTAGCTGGGCAATGTGATATAGGATTCGCTGGACCAGAAGCATCAATATACGTGTACAATGAAGGAAAAGAAGATTATACACAAGTATTTGCACAGATGACGAAAAGAGATGGCTCATTTTTAGTTGCTAAAGAAGATACAGACAATTTTAGTTGGCAAGATTTAAAGGGAAAAGTGGTGATTCCGGGAAGAAAAGGTGGAGTACCATACATGACATTAGAATATGTACTTAAGAAAAATGGAATAAATCCTCAAACAGATTTAACCTTAGATGATAGTATCAAATTTGACTTAATGGCAGGAGCATTTGCAAGTGGAGATGCAGACTATGTT
>CAWVDV010000128.1:0-8939 GCA_963928115.1 Bacillota bacterium
AAGAATTTTCACGGAGCAGTTGATAGAATGATTGCAGGAGAATATATAGACACTGAATTAGAAGGAAAACAAATTTCTGAAGAAACTCTTGAATATATTCATAAAAACAAAACAGGGGCTTTATTAAGATTATGTGTAAGAATGGGAGCAATACTTGCAAATGCAAGCAAACAAGATATAAATAAGCTAACAAATTATGCAGAAAAAATTGGTTTAGCATTTCAAATAAAAGATGATATTTTATCAGAAGAAGGAAATGAAAAGGTTTTAGGTAAGCCAGTTGGAAATGATAAAGAGTTAGAAAAATGTACATATGTATCACAATATGGACTAGAAAAATCAAAAGAAATTCTAAATCAAATAACAAAAGAAGCAATAGATGAATTAGAAGAATATGGAGAAAAGGCAGACTTTCTAAGAGGTTTAGCTGTATATATTCAAAATAGAAACAAATAAGAGAGGTTGAAAAATGGATTTTGATAAGAATTATATGCCAAAACATATTGCAATCATAATGGATGGAAATAGAAGATGGGCAAAAGCACAAGGAAAACCAGCAAGTTTTGGACATAAAGAAGGAGCAAAAACACTTGAAAAAATAGTAAGATATGCAAATAAAATAGGATTAGGATATATAACAGTATATGCCTTTTCAACAGAAAACTGGAAAAGAGCAGAAGATGAAGTAAAAGCTTTAATGCTATTACTACAAAATTATTTAGATGATTACTCAAAAAGAGCAGATACAGAAAATATAAGAGTAAAAATATTAGGAGATATATCTGCACTTTCAGAAGGAATGCAAAAAAGTATAATAAAATGTATGGAAAGAACAAAAGATAATACGGGAGTAACATTTAATATTGCATTAAATTATGGCGGAAGAAATGAAATAGTAAAAGCAGTAAAAGAAATAGCCCTGCAAGTGCAATCAAGTGCAACAAAACCAGAAGATATAACAGAAGAAATGATATCAGAACATTTATACACAAAAAATGAGCCAGACCCAGACTTAGTAATTAGAACAAGTGGGGAATTAAGATTAAGTAATTTCTTGCCATGGCAATCAGTATATTCAGAATTATTATTTGTGCAAAAAAATTGGCCAGATTTTACTGAAGAAGATTTAGACAATGCAATAATAGAATATCAAAAAAGAACAAGAAAATTTGGAGCAAATTAAAGGAGAGAAACATGGATATAAAAAGAATAACCTCTGGACTATTAGGATTTCCACTAGTATTAATAATTTTATTAATTGGGAATAAATATATAGTAGATATAGCATTAGCAATAATTGCATTACTTGCAATGAATGAATATTTTAATGCAGTACAAAAAGTATCAAATCCAGTAAGATGGGTAGGATATTTAAGCTGTTTTAGTATAGCACTAATACATCTAGTACCAGCAGAAGCATTAACTATGGTAGTAACACTTTCAGTACCAACAATATTACTAATATTATTTGCACAAGTAATTGCAACAGAAATGAGAACAACCTTCAAAGATATTGCATATACTTTTTTAGGAATATTTTATGTAGTATTTTTCATGATATTTGTTGCACTTATAGATGGTATGCAAAATGGAAAAATATTAATATGGTATGCAATAATTGCAGCATGGGGAACTGACATATTTGCATATTTTATAGGAAAACATTTTGGAAAACACAAATTTAGCAAAGTAAGTCCTAAAAAATCAATAGAAGGATGTATAGCAGGAACAGTAGGAGCAATACTATTAATGCTATTGTACACATATGTAGCAAATACCTTCTGGGGTATGAACTATTCTTATGGATTTATAGCCATGATATCAGTAATACTTAGCTTAATCGGACAAATAGGAGACTTTGCAGCTTCAAGTATAAAAAGATATGTAGATATAAAAGATTATAGCAATCTTATACCAGGACATGGTGGAATGTTAGACAGAATTGACAGTTTAATATTCTTAGCACCATTTGCATATGCATTCTTTACACTACTATAAAAGGGATTAGGGGACGGTCCTAAAAATCCCTAAAAACAGGGAACAAGGGACGAACCAATAATTTATAATAGAATATAAATAGTAATTACTAAAATATTAACTAAGTTATTAAGTGAAAGGAGAAGAAGTTGATTTCATTTTTAATAGCTGCAATTAAAATAATTATATTACTGGGATTTCTAATTTTAATTCACGAAGCAGGTCATTTTACAGTTGCAAAACTTTGTAAAGTAAAAGTAAATGAATTTGCAATAGGATTTGGACCTGTAATATGGAAAAAACAAGGAAAAGAGACAAAATATGCTTTAAGATTAATACCATTAGGTGGTTTCATAAGCATGGAAGGAGAAGACGAAAGGTCAGAAGACGACAGGTCTTTTTCAAAAGCTAGCATTCCAAAAAGAATGGCAATTGTTGTAGCTGGAGCAACTGTTAATATAGTATTTGCGATAATTGTATATTTTGCATTAATTACAACAAGTGGAACATACGTATCAAACAAAGTTGCAAGTACAATAGACGGTTATGCCGCACAGCAAATTGGCTTACAAAGTGGAGATGAAATAATAGAAATTAATGGTGAAGAAGTAAAAAGCCAAAAAGATATAAATGAAATAGTTACAAATTCTAATGGAGAAGAAATTGATATAAAAGTAAATAGAAATGGAGAAATTTTAGAATATACTACAAAACCAACAGAAGTACCAGTAAAGTCAACAGGAATATATTTAGATGATAATGCAAAGATTGTTACAGTAGAAAAAGGAAGTTGTAGTGAAAGAAGTGGAATACAAGCAAATGATAAATTGCTTAAAGTAAATGACGTAGAAATTAATGGGGATCCTAATAAAGCAGTTGAAGCAATTAATGAAAAAGGTTTAAATACAATGGTATTGACGGTAGAAAGAGATAACCAGCAGATAGAAATAGAATTAACACCAGATTACTATTCAACATATTATTTAGGAGTAAACTTAAGTCAAGCACCAGATACATTTTGGAATAGATGTATAAATGGAGGAATGCAAACAGCAGAGTTTTTAGGTTCAATAGTAGATAGTATTAAACAATTATTTATAGGTCAAGTTGGAGTAGACCAAATGATGGGCCCAGTTGGAATTTCAGAAGTAATTGCAAAAACAGATGGAATTAGAGAATTTTTCCAAATGATGGCTTTGATTTCACTATCTCTTGGAATAACAAACTTGTTACCAATTCCAGCACTTGATGGAGGAAAGTTATTAATTCTTATTATAGAAGCAATTAGAAGAAAGCCTTTAAAACAAGAAACAGAGATTAATATACAATTGCTAGGCTTTTCAATTTTAATTGCACTGTCGCTTTATGTTTCATATAATGATATATTGAGAATATTTTAAAAATAAAAATACAAAAAGTCTTGTAGATTATTCTATGAGATTTTTTTTCGAGAAAATATAATAATATAAATAATTGAAATATAAGAATAACTGCAAAATAAATATATAAGGATAAGTTAAAAGAAAATGATAAGTATACAAAATTTGTATACTATTAAAAACAATCAAAATCTAGAAGAAAATTCTTTACGTTTTTCTTCTATTAATTTTTCATCTTCATCATCTAAATTTTCAAGAGAAAAATCAAGAAGTTCAATAACAGCTTTGTTAAATGAAATATTTTTTAAATCAGATAAAATTTGAATATCATTAACAAGATTTTCCGGTAATCTAAGAGTTTTACTAATACCGCTATGATTTTTAGGAATCTTCAATTTTCGCAAAATATCACCACCAATCAAATAAATTCAACAATTATTACAAATATTTTACAATTAAAAAATAATTAAATATGCACCTAAAAATACTTGCAAAATAATTGCTTTAAATGTATAATGATGACGAAGAAAAAGAAATACATCAAAAGTTATAGTAAAAAATGTATATTTTTCTAAAAAGAGGAAATAATTTAAGAAAAAGGAAGGGAGATTTCAAAAGATGAAAGAAAAAAAGAAACAACAAAAAATCAAAACGAAAAAACAAGTTAATTTTAGAGACAGAAAAGGTATAACTTTAATTGCCCTTGTTATAACTATTATCGTGTTATTAATATTAGCTGCAGTAAGTATCGCGACACTAACAGGAGAAAATGGAATACTAACAAGAGCACAAGATGCAAAAGAAAAAACAGAAGAAGCAAAAACTAATGAAGAAGAAATATTAAGTCAGTATGAAGATTTATTATATGGGAAAAGCAAAAATACAGATATAGAAGCAGGAAAACTAGCAGGAGAAGGAACAGAAGCATTACCATATTTAATAGAAAGTATAGAAGACTTAGTAGCTTTTTCAGACCTAGTAGCAGGAAGTAACAAATATGGATTTAATGAAACAAATGAGCAAAAAACATTTGAAGGAGAATATGTACAATTAGCAACAGATTTAGATTTTAATTCAATAGATTCATATAAACTAGCAGAAAGTGTGCAAAGAGGTGGATTAAAAGATCAACTATCTTCTGGAGATGGTTTCTTACCAATTATTGGAACAGTAAATTCTTCAGAAAGTATGAGTGTTTTTTTAGGAACTTTTGAGGGAAACAGAAAAGAAATTAGAAATCTATATCAAAATATTAATGAACAAAATTATTATGACATAGTAGGAATTAAAATGGTTTTAGGTGGCTTATTTGGAGCAACATTTGGAGGAACAATACAAAATTTAGGAGTAACAGGAGAAATAAATGCAGAAATAAAGGATATTGGAAAAGAAAACGAGGTAGCTATAGGTGGAATTTTAGGAGCTGGAAACTCAACAATTACTAAATGTTATAGTGATGTAAATATTACGACTAGTGCTTCTGAAGAAAATGTATTTGTTGGTGGGATAGCTGGAGAGTACGGGGATATGGAAATTACAGAATGTTATAACTTAGGAGATATTACTACAGATGGTACAGTTCAATGCAAGACTGGAGGTATAGTAGGATTTACTAATGAACGGAATTATAAAAAATTGTTATAATAAAGGAAAAATAAAAGGAATAGATTTTACAGGAGGAATTATTGGATATTTTGATTATGGAAGCATTGAGAATTGTTATAATGTAGGAGTGATTGAAGGAAAAGGTACTTTAGGAGGAGTGGCAGGGTATACAGAATACCCAACGAAATTAAAAAATTCATATTGTATAAATAACATAGAGAATATATATGGTTCTTGTGGAGAGGATCATTATCAACCTATAAATTGTGCAATAAAAACAGAATCTCAATTAAAAGCAAAAGATAACACAATGATAGATTTATTAAATACAGAATTAGAGAGCTTAATATGGAAAGGGGATACAAATAATATAAATGAAGGATATCCAATATTAAGTTGGCAGGAATAATCAATAATAATAATGAAATTTTGTAAAAAGAAGTAAAATAATATCTTATGTATATGTACTAAATAGCTCGTACCTCGCTATGGACCGAAGGAATAAATTTGAAAAAATATAAAACCTCATGTGTAATATAGTTATGCAACCCAAAGACTGCAAATATATTAAACAGGAGGTTTTTTGATATGACAAATGAACAAATAATAAGAAAAATGAAAGATGTACTAACAAAAGAAGAGTTAAGCACTTCTTTAATGCTTGTGAAAATTACATATTATGAAGATGATGTAAACCAACTAAATGATTTAGGATTAAATTCAATATCTGGATATACTTGGTTAGCCTCTCTCCTTGTCGCCTCTTATTCTCCCGGCAGCCATTTCTATGTGTGTATTGTGCCTACTTCTGCAGGCTTGGTTAACAGTAGCTGGTGTAGTATCTATTCTAACACCAATGTAATTGATTAGCAAAATAAAAAATATTCCAAAAACATTTGACAAATGCGATTATTTAATAGATAATATAAATATCAAAAAACAAAAATAAAAAAACATAAGTAAACCATAATAAACAGCAAAAAAAGAAGACAAATACACAAAAAACAAAGGAGGAACAAAAGAAAATGTACATATTTAATAGAATAACAGTAAACCCACAATTACCAAAAAGAATAGAAAAACTATCAGAAATATCAAACAACCTATGGTGGTCATGGAACACAGAATTCCTAAGACTATTCCAAAAAATCGATAGAGACTTATGGGAACAATCAAACAAAAACCCAATCAAATTTTTAAAACATGTATCACAAGAAAGACTAGAATTAGCAGCAAAAGATATAACCTTCCTAAAAGAATACGACAAAGTAGTAGACCATTATGAAGGATATATGAACAGCAAAAATACATGGTTCTCAAGCAAATATCCAGAAAACAAAAAAGACCTAATTGCATACTTTTCAGCAGAATATGGACTAGATCAAACAATACCAATCTATTCAGGAGGATTAGGTATTTTATCTGGTGACCATTTAAAATCTGCAAGTGACTTAGGAATTCCATTAGTTGGAGTAGGTTTACTATATAAACATGGATACTTTAAACAAAAAATAAATGGATATGGAATCCAAGAAACAGAGAACAATGGAATAGATTTATACGATTTGCCAATAAATCCAGTAAAAGATGATAAGGGCGAAGATTTAACAATATTTGTTAAATTTCCTAAAAGAAGGTTGTACCTAAAAGTATGGCAAATAAATGTAGGTAGAGTGAAACTATATCTACTAGACTCAGACATTGATAAAAACCATCAAGAAGATAGAAATGTAACATTACAACTTTATGGTGGAGACCAAGAAATGAGAATAAGACAAGAAATTGTTTTAGGACAAGGCGGAGTAGAATTATTAACAAAATATCTACATTTAAAACCAACAGTATATCATATGAATGAAGGACATTCAGCATTCTTAAATTTAGAAGTAATTAAAAACTTAATAAAAGAAAAACAAATATCTTTTGATATGGCAAAAGACATAGCAAGTTCAAAAACAGTATTTACAACACATACACCAGTACCAGCAGGAAATGACATATTCCCAAATGCTTTAGTTGAAAAATACTTCAAAGATTTCTGGCCAAGATTAGGACTTTCAAGAGAAGAATTCCTAAAACTAGGAATGAAACCAGGACCAGACTTAGAAGAAGGATTCAATATGGGAATATTAGCATTAAAAATAGCTGGAAAGAAAAATGGAGTAAGTAAATTACATGGAGCTGTTTCAAGAGAACTATTTAGCGAAGTATGGCCAAACATTGCAGCAAATGAATCACCAATTGGATATGTAACAAATGGAATTCACACATGTTCATGGCTTGCACCAAGAATGAAAGAACTATACAACAAATATTTAATTCCATATTGGCAAGATAACATTCATCAAAATCATGTATGGGAAAAAATCAGAAATATTCCAGATGAAAAATTATGGAGTGTACATGTTGACCAAAAGAAAAAACTAATAAAACTTGTAAAAGAAAGCACAATGGAAAGATTAAGACGTTGTGGATATGGATATGAAGAAATAAATGAAATTATTTCAAAACTAAATCCAGAAGCCTTAACTATAGGTTTTGCAAGAAGATTTGCAACATATAAAAGAGCAACATTAATATTTAAAGATTTAGAAAGAATTACACAAATATTAAATAATAGTGAAAGACCAGTACAAATAATATTTGCAGGAAAAGCACACCCAGCAGATAAAGAAGGACAAGATTTAATAAAATATATACATGAAATATCAATGATGCCACAATTCAAAGGAAAAATCTTCTTATTAGAAAACTATAATATAGAAATTTCAAGATATTTAATAAGTGGAGTAGATGTATGGTTAAATAATCCAAGAAGACCTATGGAAGCATCAGGAACATCAGGACAAAAAGCATCAGTAAATGGAGTAATAAACTTCAGTGTGCTAGATGGATGGTGGGCAGAAGGATATACTCAAAGCAATGGATGGACAATCGGAACAAATGCAGAATATGATTCATATGAAGCACAAGATGTTGCAGATAGCCAAAGTATGTATCATACATTAGAAGAAAAAATAATACCAACATATTATGAAAAAGACAAAAATGGTATATCTAAAAAATGGGTAGAAATAATGAAAAATTCAATAATAACAACAGGAGGAAAATATAGCACATCAAGAATGTTGGTAGATTACACAAATCAATACTATATACCACTATGTAATCTAACTAAAAAATATTATGAAAATATGGACAATGTAGCAGAATTCAATTCATGGAAAAAAGATTTACAGATTAATTGGAAAGATATAAAGATTACACAAGTAAATAACTTAGACAATATAACAATTGATGCCGGAAATAACATTGATGTAAGTTGTGAAGTAGAATTACCAAATATAAATGTAGAAAATGTAACAGTAGAAGTGTATTATGGAAAAATATTAGAAAATGGCATTGTAGAAGATGTATCTATAATACCTATGAAATTAGAAGAACAAGACGAAGAAAATAAAAAATATTATTTCACAGCAAAAATAGAATTAACAACAGGTGGAAATTATGGATATACCTTCCGCGTAATGCCAAAACATGAAATGTTACTAGAACCAGCAAACTTAGATTTAGTAAAATGGATAACAAAATAGAAAAAAAGGCTTGACAAATAGCAAAAAGATAGTGTATAATATTTATCGTTACAAGAAGAAGTCAAGCTTCTCACCTTATCTAAGAGGAAAAAGGTTAGAAATTAAATATTTTAGTATATAGAAAATTATAGCTATTTACTATAGTATTTTGAATTTGACTTGTAACAAAAGTCAAATTTTTTTAATTTATTGGAGGTGTTTTATATAAAACAGGAATTACCAATCAACAGACAAATTAGAGCAAAAGAAGTCCAATTAATTGGAGAAACAGGAGAAAAATTAGGAGTTGTATCATTTCAAGATGCTTTATCAAAAGCAGAAGACAAGAACTTAGACTTAGTATTAGTAGCACCAAATTCTAATCCACCAGTTTGTAAAATAATGA
>CAWVDV010000129.1:0-13616 GCA_963928115.1 Bacillota bacterium
TTTACATTAAATTTTCTTTACAATCATTTATTTAATGTAATTTTAACTTTTAAAATTGATTGTAAATATATTATACGAGGAGAATAAAAATGCCAAAAATAACTGCATGGGAAAAGGTACAACTAGCAAGACAACTAGAAAGACCAAAAGCTCTTGATTATATAAATAATCTATTTGATGAATTTATAGAGTTACACGGTGATAGAAATTTTGCTGATGATAAATCTATAATTGGCGGAATTGCAACTCTAGATGGAAAACCTGTAACTGTTATTGGAGAACAGAAAGGTAAAAATGCTAAAGAAAACTTGGAAAGAAATTTTGGAATGCCAAATCCTGAAGGATATAGAAAGGCATTAAGATTAATGAAACAAGCTGAAAAGTTTAATAGACCAATTATAACTTTTATAGATACTCCAGGAGCATATCCAGGGCTAGGAGCAGAAGAAAGAGGACAGGGTGAAGCTATAGCTAGAAATATAATGGAAATGTCACAATTAGAAGTTCCTATTATATGTATAGTTATAGGAGAAGGTTCAAGTGGTGGAGCTTTAGCAATTGGCGTTGGAGATAAAGTGGTTATGCTTGAAAATTCAATTTATTCAATATTATCTCCAGAAGGCTTTGCAAGTATTTTATATAAAGATTCAAGTAAGGCAAAAGAGGCTGCAGAAGATATGAAGGCAACAGCAGAAGACTTGAAAAGGTTTGGAATTATTGATGATATTATTAAAGAGCCAAAAGATGGAGTGCAAAATGATTTTGATAAAGTTATTAAAGAAATTAAGAAATATTTAATTAAAAATATTGATGAATTAGAAAAAATACCAAAGAAAAAGTTGGTTGAACAAAGATATCAAAAATTTAGAAATATGTAGGAGGTTTTTAAAATGATTTTAAAAGGTAAGAAAGTAGTGATTATGGGAGTAAGAAACAAATGGAGTATAGCATGGGGAGCAGTACAATCTGCTCATGAACAAGGAGCAGAGGTTATTTGTACTTGTTCAGCAGATAGTGTAGAAAAGGTTAAAGATTTAGTTAAAGATATGCCTGGAACAAGTGTATATGTATGTAATGATGTAGGTTTAGATGAGGATATAGATAAATGTTTAGAAGAAATTAAAAAAGACCATGGTAAAATTGATGGTATTTTACATGCAATAGCACATGCAAATACAGAAGATTTAAGAAATGACTTTATATTAACATCAAGAGATGGATATGCACATGCTCAAGATGTAAGCGCATATTCTTTAGTTGCAATTGTTAGAATGGCAAGAGAAAAAGAAATGTTAAATGAAGGTGCAAGTATTGTTGCATATACATATTTTGGTTCAGAAAAAGCAGTAGAAGGATATAATGTAATGGGTGTTGCAAAAGCAGCATTAGAAGCAAGTATTAGATACTTATCTAGAGATTTAGGAAAAGACGGATATAGAATTAATGGAATATCAGCTGGACCTATTAAAACATTATCTGCTAAAGGAATTAAAGATTTCGGAAGCATTTTAGATATTGTAGAAGAAAGAGCACCATTACATAGAAATGTTACAATTAACCAAGTTGGTGATAGTACAGCATTTTTATTTAGTGATTTATCTAGTGCCATAACAGGTGAAATTATACATGTTGATAATGGATTCTCTATTGTTGGGGTGTAGAATTAGATAATAAAAAATTGATATAGTAAAAAGTTCTACTTATATTTAAGTAGGACTTTTTATGGTTTAAAAAAATTAAATAAATCGCAAGTTTCGACAAACTTTTTAAAAATGCTATGATATCATATTTAAAATTTTCTAATTGCAATTATTAAATTTAAAAATATTTATATTCTATATATTAATATTCAAAAGTTTAAATCAAAATTTTCAAGAAAAATATTAATGTAATTTTTGTAAATAAAAAATTAAGTTCAATTTAAAATTTTATCTATTGAATTACTAACAAGTAAAAATTTATTCTAAAATTACATCAAACATATTGAAAAAACAAAAAAAATGTGATACCATAAAGAAACAGTTATCATTCAATAGCAAGGATGAAATTTGAAAAGAATAATCACGAAGAATATGTAGATATGGGTTATGAAAATGAGGATGAATATGCAACAGATTATATAGAAATGCATATTATAGAATTGCAAAAATTTAAAAAGAAAAATCCAAAAATAGATACTAAATTAGAACAATGGTTGTGGCTATTTGTTGGAGGTGAAGAGGAAAAAATGAGAAGAATTGGTAAAAAGAACAAAGAAATAGAAAAAATAGATAAAAAATTAGCATCAATGAGTTTGAGCAGAGAAGAAAGAAATAATTATGAATTTAGAAGAAAAGCCATATTAGATGAAATATCAGCAATAGATTATGCAACTAAAAAAGGTTTAGCTCAAGGAATAGAGCAAGGAATTCAGCAAGGAATTGAACAAGGGATTGAGCAGGGAAAAGAGCAAGGTATAAGAGAAGGTACACAAAGTATAGCTAAAGAAATGATAAAGAAAAATATGGATATAAATCTAATTATGGAATTAACAAAATTGACGAAAGAAGAGATAGAAAAAATAAAAAAAGATATCTAAGGTAGAAACTCTAAGTTTTTACCTTTTTTTAAAAATTCCTAAAAAAACCTTTAAAAAAAACACAAAATAGTATAAAATATTATAAAATTTAATTTTAGGAGAGGAATATGAACAAAAAATGGCAAATATATGAAACAGATGAAAACAAAATACAAGAAATATCGCAAAAATACAATTTAAACAAATTATTATCAACAATACTAGCAAATAGAAATATAATAAATGAAAAAGACATAAAACAATTCTTAAGTCCAACAAGAAAAGATTTTCATGACCCATTTTTAATACATGATATGGAAAAAGCAGTAGAAAGAATAATAAAAGCCATAGAAGAACAAGAAAAAGTGACAATATATGGTGACTATGATGTAGATGGAATTACAAGTATAACAGTGTTAAAAAGCTATTTAAGTGATAGAGGACTAGAAGTTGAAACATACATACCAAATAGACTAAATGAAGGATATGGATTAAACAAAGAAGCAATTGAAAAAATACATAATAATGGATGTCAGTTAATGATAACAGTAGATTGTGGGATTTCAGGGATAGAAGAAATTGAATATGCAAATTCACTTGGGATTGAAACAATTGTAACAGACCATCATGAGCCAGGAAATGAGTTACCAAAAGCATTTGCGGTAATAGATAATAAAAGAAAAGATAGTAACTATCCATTTAGAGAACTTGCTGGAGTTGGTGTAGTTTTTAAACTTATTCAAGCAATTTCAATCAAGTTAGGATTAGCTGAAGAAGAATATCTAAAATATTTAGATATAGTTTGTATTGGTACAATATCAGATATAGTACCTTTAGTTGATGAAAACAGAGTAATTACAAAACTTGGATTAATGCTAGTTAGACAAACTAAAAATATAGGATTAAAAGCAATTCTAAAAACTTCAGGATATAACAAAATTGATTCAAATACAATATCCTTTGGTGTTGCACCACGAATCAATGCATGTGGAAGAATGGGAGTTGCAGAAGAAGCATTAGAACTATTTTTGTCAAAGAATGTCAATCATGTAATGGAATTGGCCAGAAAACTAAATGACCATAACAGAGTAAGACAAGAAACAGAAAAATCAATATTTGAAGAAGCATTAAAACAAATTCAAGAAAAACATTTAGATGAAAACAACACGATAGTTGTAGGTGGTGAAAATTGGCATCATGGAGTAATTGGAATAGTATCTTCAAAAATTACAGAAATGTATTTTAAACCTAGTATCTTATTAAGTTTTGAAGGTGATGATTTAGGAAAAGGCTCTGGAAGAAGTATACCAGGATTTGATTTACATGATGCATTGATGAAATGTGAAGACTGCATTGAAAAATTTGGCGGACATAGTATGGCCATTGGAATTACTGTTAAAAGAGAAAATCTTGAAAAACTTAAACAGGAATTAGAAAATATCGCTATTGAAGAAAAAATTGATGAAATAGTACCAATCATAAAAATAGATGCAAAAATAGACTTATCAGAAGTAAATAAAGAAATGGTAGAAAGTCTAAAAGAATTAGAACCTTTTGGAGAAGGTAATAAAATGCCTATATTTGCATTTAAAAATTTAAAAATAGATTCAATAAGAGCTTTATCAGAAGGAAAACATCTAAAACTAACATTAAAAGATAATAATACAATTGTTAGTGCTATTGGATTTAATATGGGGGAGCTTGCACAAGATTATCGAATAGGTGATAAAATAGATGTTGTAGGTACTTTGGAAATTAATAGTTTTAATGGTACAGATAGTATTCAGATAAATATGAAGGATTTAATGAAATCTTTATAGGGAGTAAGAGGGATGTGAATTATCAATGAACGAAAACAAAGAAATAACAATACAAGACGTAATAAGTAAAAGAAAACAACATTCAAGAAGAGTAGACACAAAACTAATAATGAAAGCATATAACTTAGCGAATGAAAAACATAAAGACCAAAAAAGAAGTTCAGGTGAACCATATATAATTCACCCTCTTAATGTTGCATATATATTAGCAGACATAGGACTAGATGAAAGTACAATATCAGCAGCACTATTACATGACGTAGTAGAAGACACAGATGTAACAGATGAACAACTAAGAAAAGAATTTGGTAATGAGATTGCTGATATGGTTGCAGGAGTAACAAAACTTAGCAATATACAATTTGCATCTGTTGAAGAGCAACAAGCAGAAGACTATAGAAAAATGTTTCTTGCAATGGGAAAAGATATAAGAGTAATACTTATAAAACTTGCAGATAGACTTCATAATATGAGAACATTAAAATTTTTAAGAAGAGATAGACAAATTGCAAATGCAAAAGAAACAATGGAACTATATGCACCACTTGCAAATAGATTGGGACTTTATTCATTAAAATGGGAGCTAGAAGACTTATCATTTAAATATTTGGAACCTGAAGAATATCATGAATTAGTAGAAGGAATAAACAAGAAGAGAGAAGAAAGATTACAATTCATTGAAAAAATAATGGATGACATTAGAGTAGAATTAAAGAAGCAAAAAATTGATGCAGAAGTAACAGGAAGAGCAAAGCATTTATATAGTATATACAGAAAAATGAAAAGAGACAATAAAACATTAGACCAGATATATGATTTATTTGCCCTTAGAATATTAGTAAACTCTATTAAAGATTGTTATGCTGCATTAGGTGTAGTACATGAAATGTATAATCCAATGCCAGGAAGATTTAAAGACTACATAGCAGTTCCAAAACCTAATATGTATCAATCAATTCATACAACATTATTAGGAGATAAAGGAACACCCTTTGAAGTACAAATACGTACATGGGATATGCATAGAGTAGCAGAATACGGAATTGCAGCACATTGGGCATATAAAGAAGCAAGTTACTTTGGAAAGAAACAAGCAGTAAAAGTAGAAGAGGATAAACTTGCATGGCTTAGAGAAACATTAGAATGGCAAAGTGAAATGCAAGACCCACAAGAATTCCTAAATACATTGAAAACAGAACTATTTGAAGATGAAGTATATGTATTTACTCCAAAAGGTGCAATAAAAGTTTTACCAAGAGGAGCAACACCAATAGACTTTGCATATACAATTCATGCTGAAATTGGTAACAGAATGACAGGATGTAAGATAAATAGCAAAATGATGCCTATAATCACACCACTTCAAAGTGGAGATATAGTAGAAATAATCACATCAGACAATTCAAAAGGGCCAAGTAGAGATTGGCTTAAATTTGTAAAAAGCTCAACAGCTAAAAATAGAATTAAAAGTTGGTTTAAAAAAGCACAAAAAACGGAAAATATAGAAAAAGGAAAAGATTTAATAGAAAAAGAAGTAAAAAGAATTGGATTTTCTCATAGTGATTTATTTAAACCAGAATATATTGACCCAATGCTTGAAAAATATAAATATAAGAACTTAGATGAGATGTATGCAGCAGTTGGATTTGGTGCGAATTCAGCAGTAAAAGTAATTGCAAGAATGTTACAAGAATATAGAAAAGAACATCAAGAAGAAGACATTGAAAAGAAATTAGAAGAACTAAAACAAGCAAGACATAGAAGACCAAAACCATCAAGTTCAGGAGTAATTGTAAAAGGAATAGACAACTGTTTAGTAAAACTATCAAAGTGTTGTAATCCAGTACCAGGAGATGAAATAGTAGGATATATAACAAAAGGTAGAGGAGTATCAGTACATAGAAAAGATTGTTACAATGTTAAAGACCTGTTATCAGAAGAAAATAGAATGATTGATGTAGAATGGTACAATGAAAATGTAGAAACATCATATCAAGTAGAAGTAGAAATATATTCAAATGATAGAAGCGGTCTATTAGTTGATATATTAAAACAAATAGGAACAACAAAAGCAAAAATTTTAGGAGTAAACACTAAAACAACAAAAGAAAGAATAGCTATAATGAACATTACATTAGAAGTTGAAAACTTAGATGAATTAAACAAAGCACAAAAAGCAATAAGAAAAGTTGATAGCGTATATGAGGTTAGGAGGAAAAAATAAACAAATGATTTTAAAAGAATTAAAAATTACAACATGGATAGGTGACCCAACAAATTGTTATATAATAGTAGATGAAGGATCAAAAGAAGCAATGGTTATAGACCCAGCTGGTGATGTTGATAAAATAGCAGAATTATTAAATATATTGCAAGGGAAATTGAAATATATTTATTTGACTCATTGCCATGGTGACCATATATTAGGTGTAAATGATTTAAAAAATAGATGTGGAGGAAAAATTCTAATTCATAGATATGATGCTGAAGGTTTAAATGATAAAAATATTAATTTATCTGGAGTTATAGATATTCCTGAAATAGAATTAGAAGCGGACTCAAGAGTTGATGACAATGATTTGATACATTTAGGAAACTTAGAGTTTAAAGTAATACATACACCAGGACATACAATAGGTGGAACATCTTTATATTGTGAAAAGGAAAATTGCCTATTTTCTGGTGACACATTATTTAGAGGTACTTGGGGAAGAACTGATATACCAACAGCAAATAGAGAAGAAATAATAGCATCTATTGTGAATAAATTATTGACTTTGCCAGATGAAACAATAGTGTATCCAGGTCATGGAATGATGACTAAGATTAAAGAAGAAAAGCCAATTTATTTGGAATTAAGACCAAAGTTGTATTAAAATTAAAAGAATAGTACATTGAAAAGATAAAAACACTTGAATTTTACATAAAAATAATGTATAATACACACGTAACTTAAAAAAGTTCATAAGAAAGGAGTTTTTGTTATATGTTACCATTGATAGAAGTATTCGAAGAAGTTAAAAATCGGAACTATGGTATTGAGTTTAGTTCGAGAGGATGCTTAAAAATATCAAAGAAAGGAATAGTTATTTTACAATGTAGTTTCTGGTATGAGGAAGGTAAAGACATTAGGGAGGTTCGTGGAAAAATAGATTTGCCAGATAAGCAAAAAATAAGATTCGAAAAAATGGATGATATTTATTTTCTTGAAGATCATAGATTAGCTATAGTTTTTGAAGATAAGAAAGGTAAAAAACAAATTCTAAAAGAAACTGGGAATAAGTGGATATTAGAAGAACTTCAAAAATAAAAGTAACAAAAACTTAAATAGAGGGAAACTATTTCCCTCTTATATTTAATAAAGAAAGAAGATGATATAAATGGATAAAGTAGAGCCAAGAACATTGGCAGGAACAATGGAATTATTGCCAAATGAACAAATACTATTTAATCAAATAAAAGAAAAAATAGAAAATACATATAAAAAATTTGGTTTTTTGCCATTAGATACTCCGATATTAGAATTATCAGAGGTATTACTTGCAAAAGCAGGAGGAGAAACAGAAAAACAAATATATAGATTTAATAAAGGAGATACAGACTTATCATTAAGATTTGATTTAACAGTACCTCTTTCAAAATATGTTGCAAAAAACTATGGAAATTTAAGTTTTCCATTTAGAAGATACCAAATTGGAAAAGTATATAGAGGAGAAAGACCTCAAAAAGGAAGATATAGAGAATTTTATCAATGTGATATAGATATAATTGGAGATGGAGAATTAGATGTTATAAATGATGCAGAACTTCCAAGTGTTATTTATACAATATTTAAAGAATTAGGATTTGATGATTTTACAATATGCATAAATAACCGCAAAATCCTAAATGGGTTATTTGAAAGTATAGGACAAAAAGAAAATTCAGTAGAAATTTTAAGAATAATAGATAAAATAGAAAAAATAGGAAAACAAGCTGTAATTGAAGAACTAGAAAAAATAAATGTATCAAAAGAATCAATAGATAAGATAATAGAATTTATAGAAATTAGTGGAACATCAAAAGAAAAAATAGAAAAATTAAAAGAATTAAAAATTACTAATGAAACTTTTGAAAAAGGATTAGAAGAATTAGAATTTGTATATGAAAAAATTAAATTGTTTGGTGTACCTGAAGAAAATTATAAAATAGACTTAACAATTGCAAGAGGACTTGACTATTATACTGGAACAGTGTATGAAACATTTTTAAATGATTATCGTGAAATTGGAAGTATTTGTTCAGGTGGAAGATACGAAAACTTAGCAGAATATTACACTAACAAAAAACTTCCAGGAGTTGGTGTTTCAATTGGATTAACTAGACTATTCTATAAACTAAATGAACTAGGTTTAATAAAAGCAACAAAGAAAGCAATTTCAGATATAATAATAATACCAATGTTAGAGGACTTAACAAAGCCAATTAAACTTGCAACAGAACTTAGAAGTTTAGGTATTAATACAGAAATATATAGCAATCAAAAGAAATTAAAAGCAAAAATGAAATATGCGGATAAATTACAAATTCCATATGTGATTGTTATTGGTGAAGATGAAATTAATTCAAATGCAATTAAATTAAAAAATATGGAAACTGGCAATGAAGAAACGGTAGAATTAGATGCTGAAAAAATATACTTGATAATAAAAAATAAATATAGTATAATTTAAAGCAAGATGAAAAAAGGGAGGCAAAATACACATATGAGTAGAAGAGAGAAAAAAAATGTAGAAAAAAAGAAAAGAAAAGGATTAAAAATCTTTGGAATTATTGTATTAGTATTATTAATAATATTAGCCATATTAGTAGGTTCTATATTTTGGTTTGTGCATAGTAAATTAATTCAAATACAAACAGTAGATATAGATGAAACAGACTTAGCAGTATCAACAGAAGTTGAACAGAACTTAGAAGAATATAGAAATATAGCAATATTTGGAATAGATAGTAGAGAAGATACATATAGCAAGGGAAATAGAAGTGATTGCATTATAATAGCAACAATAAATAATAACACAAAAGAAGTTAAACTAACTTCAGTATATAGAGATACATATGTACAAATTGAAGGGTATGGCTTGGACAAGATAACTCATGCATATTCATATGGAGAAGCCCCACTTGCAATAAAAACATTAAATGCTAACTTAGATTTAAATATAAAGGAATTTGTAACAGTAAATTTTGATGCAGTAAAAGAAATAATTGATTATATTGGTGGAATACAAATGCAAATAACATCAGAAGAAGTGTCACATATACCAGGAATATCAAAAGCAGGAATATATAACTTGACAGGTGAACAAGCTCTAGCATATGCAAGAATTCGTTATGCATCTGGAGGAGATTATAAAAGAACAGAGAGAATGAGAGATGTATTAACAGCAGTAGCAAATAAAGTAAAAACAATGAATGTAAGTCAATTAAATGGGCTAGTTGATGAAGTATTACCTAAGGTGTATACAAACATAACAGCAAGTGATATATTTAGCTTATTCCCAAGTGTAGCAAGTTTTAATATAACTGAAAGTATAGGATGGCCATATGAAACAAGAGGAATTACATTAGATAGATGGTATGGAGTACCAGTTACATTAGAAAGCAATGTAAAACAATTACATCAAGAGTTGTTTGGAGAAACAGACTATGAGCCATCTGAAAATGTAAAAAATGTAAGCAACAGTATTATTCAAAAGACAGGATACACTAATTAAGAAATTAGTTAAGCATAAAAATAGCAAGGAGAAGAAGTTGAAATTATATATAATTAGAGGAATATTAATAACAGCTCTAATAGCAATATTTGTAACTATATTTGGCTTTTCAAATCAGAATTCAGAAACATCATCAAGGTTAAGCCAAAAAGTTGCAAATTTTGTTGTAGAGTTTATTCCATCAATAAAAAATATGCCAGAACCAGAAAAAGAAAATGTTGTGGATAGAATAGAAAGTATAATTAGAAAGATAGCTCATTATTCTATATATACATTAGTAGGTATTTTATTAATGAGTTTAATGAGTACATATAAAATAAAAGAATTAGACAGGATTGCAGTAAGTTTAATAATAGGAGTGATATATGCTTCAATAGATGAAATACATCAAGCATTTGTTCCTGGTAGAGGACCATTAATTACTGATGTAATACTTGATTCAATGGGAGTATTGACTGGTATTTTTATAGTTATGTTAGTTTATAAAATAATATGTAAAATATGTAGACATAGTACAACAATAATATAATATAACTACTTGACTAAAAAAGTCGAAAAGAGTATAATTAAATTGTTGTAATCAATTTTATATTTATTGTAAGCATAAAATTAATTAATGATTTGTAAAAGAGGGGATTTTAATAAAATGAAACTTATAAAAAAATATAGGAATGTTTTATTAAGGATTTTAGATATTTGTATAATCATTGTAGCCTATTTTATTGCAGAAATGATTATAAATAACAATTTAAATATTCGTAGTGAATTAACATTCACAATGCTTAATACTATAATTTTAGCAATTATAGTATATTCAGGTATTTTACATCTATTTAGAACATACAAAAACATAACAAGATATGAAAATGGAAATGATTATTTAATATATGTTTTAGCATGTTTACTTTCATATACAATAATAATGACAGTTAAAGAAGTCTTCAATTTACCACTTTTAGAAATGAGAATAAATTTAATAGCATCACTAATAATAGTGACAGCGCTAATAGGATATAGAGTAACAATTAGAATGATATTAATTCAAGGACATGAAACACCACATAATGAAAATATTAACAAAAAGAATGTATTAATAATCGGAGCTGGGGATGCAGCAAAGACAGTAATAGGAACATTAAAAACAACAATGAAAAATACATACAATATTGTGGGATTAGTTGATGATAATATAAATAAAGTAAATTATGCAATATCAGGAAATAAAATATTGGGAACGAGATATGACATACCAAGAATATGTAATGAAAAGAAAGTAGATGTTATATTTTTTACAATATCAAATATATCAAATAAAGATAGAAAAGATATTTTAGAAATTTGTCAACAAACACAAACAAAAGTCAGAATATTACCAGGAACAACAGATTTAATAAATAATAAAAACATAATGAGTAATTTTAGAGATATTGAAATAGAAGACTTATTAGGAAGAGATCCAATTAAATTAGATAATAAAAATATTGGAAAATTAATTGAAAACAAAGTTGTTCTAGTTACTGGTGGTGGAGGCTCAATAGGTTCTGAGCTTTGTAGACAAGTTATGAAATTTAATCCAAAAGAATTAGTAATAGTTGACATTTATGAAAATAACTTATATGATATAGAACAAGAGTTAAGAATGAATTATCCAGAGGCAAAAATAGATGCAATAGTTGCAAGTGTTAGGGATAAGGAAAGACTAAATGAAATATTTGAAGAATTTAAACCATATTTAGTATTTCATGCAGCAGCACATAAACATGTACCTTTAATGGAAACAAGTCCATTAGAAGCAATAAAAAATAATGTATTTGGTACATATAATGTTGTAAACTGTGCAGATGAATATAATGTAAAAAGATTCATATTAATTTCAACAGATAAAGCAGTAAACCCAACAAATATAATGGGAGCAACTAAACGTTTATGCGAAATGATAGTACAAGCTAAAAATAAAGTTAGTAAAACTGAATATGCAGCAGTTAGATTTGGAAATGTATTGGGAAGTAATGGCTCAGTTGTACCACTATTTAAAAAACAGATTGCAAGTGGTGGACCTGTTACAGTAACACATAAAGATATAACAAGATTTTTCATGACAATACCAGAAGCAGTATCACTTGTATTACAAGCTATGAGTTATGCAAAAGGTGGAGAAATATTTGTGCTTGATATGGGAGAACCAGTTAAAATATACGACATGGCTGAAAAATTAATAAAGCTTTCTGGACTAGAACCAAATGTAGATGTAGAAATTAGAGTTACAGGATTACGTCCAGGAGAAAAACTATATGAAGAAATATTAATGGCAGAAGAAGGCTTAGAAGCAACAAAACATGATAAAATACATATTGCAGAACCTATGAATATTAATATGAAAATGGTTGAAAACAAATTACAAAAATTGAATGATTTATTAGAAACATCTGATAATGAAGACAAAGAGAAAATTAAAAATGTTATAAAACAAATTGTTCCTACTTTTAAAGATGGAAAACAATTAAATGAAGAGAAAATGAAAGAATATGCTATGAAAAATGAAGAATCTGTTAAAAATAGTAATGTAGAAGTTGTTGAACATAAAAAGGTAGAAGCAATGGCGTAAATTTTGATATAATAATAAAAGAATGAAACATAGGAAAAGGGGAATAACATTGGAAAAAAGAATTTATTTATCATCACCACATATGTCAAGCGAGGGATATGAACAAAAATATGTAAAAGAAGCATTTGATACAAATTGGATTGCACCATTAGGAGAAAATGTAAATAAATTTGAGGAAGAATTAGCAAGATATGTTGGGAGTAAAAATGCTGCAGCCCTATCAGCAGGAACTGCAGCTATTCACATGGCTCTTAAAGCATTGGGTGTTAAAAAAGATGATATAGTATTTTGCTCTTCTTTGACATTTTCTGCAACGGCAAATCCAATAATATATCAAAATGCAACACCAGTATTTATTGATAGTGAAAAAGAAACTTGGAATATGGATCCAAAAGCTTTAGAAAAAGCATTTGAAAAATATCCAAATCCAAAAGCTGTTATAGTTGTTCATTTATATGGAACACCAGCTAAAATTGAAGAGATAAAAGAGATATGCGACAAGCATAATGTACCATTAGTAGAAGATGCAGCAGAAAGTTTAGGAGCAACTTATAACAGAAAGCAAACAGGAACTTTTGGAAAATATGGAGTATATTCATTTAATGGAAATAAGATAATAACAACTAGTGGTGGAGGAATGCTTGTTTCAGATGATGAAGAAGGAATTGCAAAAGTTAGATTTTGGTCTACTCAAAGTAGAGAAAAAGCACGCCATTATGAACATAAGGAAATTGGATATAATTATAGAATGAGTAATATAGTAGCAGGTATTGGTAGAGGGCAACTTAAAGTATTAGATAAAAGAATTGAACAAAAAACTAATATATATAATAATTATAAAGAGGGCTTTAAAGATATAAAAGAAATTGAAATGCAAC
>CAWVDV010000130.1:0-9103 GCA_963928115.1 Bacillota bacterium
TTCAATATATAGTTAATAAAGAATTAAAACAAGCTGGATTAGACAGTTCAAAATATTCAGTTCATAAGTTAAGACATACTGCTGCAACTTTAATGTATCAATATGGTAATGTGGATATAAGAGCTTTGCAAGAACTTTTAGGTCATGAGAGTATTTCGACAACCGAAATCTATACTCATGTAGATAACTCTCAAGTTAGAAATGCGGTTGAAAGTAATCCATTGGCTAACCTTTAGTTGAAAAATAATTACAATTTTGTCTGCGTCAACTCCCATTTAAAACGCGGTTACATACACAAGTATACGCCCTTGCCTTTTAAATGGGAGTTTCCTTGTCAAAATTTAATTCTTTTCCAACACCTTCTAGTTTTCTCCTTTTATATCTTCTTCGACTTCTTCACTATTTTTGTTTCTTATATCATGTACCTTCAAATAATATGGTTGAATATCTAAAAGGCTGTCCATGTATATTATATTTCCGTCTTTGTCATTAATTTTTAGATTTGGAAATGTCCTTATCATTTTTTTATCTCCCAAAAATGTGTATATAAATTTTGATAAATTTTCATTTCCATATATCTTGTCATATTGTTCTTGTACTGCCTCTTTATTTGCTACATTTAAATCATTTTTTACAATCATTCTAACTAAGAAGAATTCTATTGCAAAAGCAGTAGCTATACAATCAATCATTAACAAAGTAAATACTGTTACAACAAATGATTTTAGTGCTTTTTGTGTTTTAAATTTGCTTTTAATCCAATTTATTATTTTATCAACCTTTGGATTAAGTGATATAATTAAATACATTCCTAAGAATCCCCAAAATATTGAAAAATATACACATATTCTTCCATTTATATTAAGTGGCATATTTGAGTAGTCCCACCATTTAACTCCTAATACTACTTCACCAAATAAGCTGATAGCATATTCAACAATTGAACCTACTATAAAGCCACCAATAAATAATACATTGTATTTTTTAGGAAATTTATGAAGGCATAGAATCATAACAACTGCACCTAATCCATAAATACCACAAAATGGTCCATATAAGAAACTTTGTCTACTTTCCCATACACCTTTTGTAATCATTCCATAGAGTGTTTCTATTATATATCCCGCAACACTATATATTATGAAATATGCTAGTATTCTCCAGATACTTATTCCGTTTATTGTTAGTCTTTTCTTTGCTTTTTTATTTTCTGCATTTAACTCTTTATTTTCTTTTTTTACGTTTTCTACTTCTGACATTGCTTCCTCCAAATTTTTCTAATAATATATATGGGATATTTTATCATATTATGTTGCAATTAACAATATTTATTCATCATTCTTTTCTCTTCCCTATTTTTAATTCTCTTTTTTACATTTATTATATGTATAAAGCAGAAAATTAAAATAATAAATAAAATAATTAGGAAATATCTATTTTTTAAGAAATTCATTAAATAACCCAATTTACTAAGCTTAAAAACATATTTTCCTTCAATTTGTTCAAAGGAAATTTTTTCATCATCTGCAAATCTATTATTATCACCTTTTGTGGTATATAAAGTTTGTCCATTAATATTTTCAATGTCGACAATTCTATGTGTTATGATTTCATTTCCATTGTCAAATGATATAATGTCATTCTCATTAATTTCGTTTTTATCGACTTTTTTTACAACTATTATATCATTTTTATTTATTGTATCTTCCATGCTTCTAGATACAATCTCGTAAGTTTTGAATCCCAAAAAATCTGGTGTTTCCTTTGGATTTTGTATATATTTTATTATTATAGTTATATTATATATTAATATTGGGATAATTATTAAGAGTATAACTACATTAAAAATTTTAATTAATGTTATTGTTCTTTTTTTCTTTCTTTCAATTTTATCTATTGTATACATGCCTTTCCCCTATCTTACAAATTTATATTTATAATACCATATTAAACAACTTTTCTCAATAAAAATTATAACTGTAATGAAAATGTAATAGTTTTATTGAGAATTTTCATTTACAAGAATTATTTTTATAGCTATAATATTAGTAAATATTAGAAAATAAATTATAATTGTAAGTTTTCTTTATGAAAGGAAAAATAGACTATGAGCCAAAATATAGATAATAAAAATGAAATTTTTAAACATAGATTTAGAGAAGGAAATGATGATGAATTGGTTTTGCTAATTTCTGAAAAAGACCAAAAGGCATACCTTCCATACCACTATTCAGATTTGAAAGAAATTATGGATAAAAATCCTGATAGATATCATAATGTACAACAAGTTATTGAAAAAGAATATATCGTAGATTTGAAAAATTTTGAAAATTCTTCTTTTGCTAGATTTAGAGAGGCTTTTAGACTTATGAGAGTTAAAGAAAATAAATCTATTTTTGAAGCATTTGATTTAGCATTAGAATTGATGTTTAAATATGAACTTAATCCGATTATAATTACTGCTTGTAGAAATTTAGATGAACTTGATTTGTATTTAGATTGCTTAAAAAAAAACGAGTTAGAAGATTTTAATTGTTTTCAGATTCATTTTGAAATGATGCCTGTATATTAATATTTCTTTTGCTTATACTAAATAGTGATTAAAAATTTATTATAAGTATGAGGAAATTATGAACCAAATTCTAGTTACAAAAAATGAAATTCATAAAAAGAGACATTTTCTAATTTTTCAATTAATAATATCAATAATAGTTATAATGGCTATTATTTATTTTATTTCGCTTCATTTTTATAATATTTCTAAACAAGAAAAATTGTCTAATCAAATAATGAATAACTATAATCTATCGAAATTGTATACTAGTATTTCTGATAATTCTATTGAAAATAATGACGAGGTTAATCCTAATGGAATATTTTGCACAATAGAAATTCCAAAAATAAATTTATCTTATCCGGTTTTTAATACATTAGATGAAGAATTGTTAAAAATTTCTCCATGTAAATTCTATGGAAATAATTTAAATGAGAATGATAATATTTGTATTGCTGGTCACAATTATGACAATGGTAAGTTTTTTAGCAATATTTCTTTGTTACAAGCAAATGATGAAATTTACATTTATTCTAATAATGAAAAATTCACTTATGTTGTTACTTCAAATTATGAAGTTGAACCAAATGACCTTTCACCAATTTTTAATTATGAAAATAACAAGAAAGTATTAACTTTAGTTACTTGTAATAATCTTAATAATAATAGGATTATAATTGTTGCAGTAAGGCGATAGCAAAAATTTGGCATTAACTATATTTAATAGTAGCAAAATAAGAGAACACTATTTTTTAGAGTTCTCTTATATAATTTGTTAATATATACTTATTTTAATTAAATATTTCTATAATCTTTTATTTTCTTATATGCATATACTGCTGAAATTGCAAATACTATTAATAATACTGCTACTGGAATTGAATCTGTAACACCAGTTTTTGGTAAAGTATTTGTATTGTTATAGATACTTGAATTATTAGTATTGTTTGTTTTATTTGTATTGTTAGAAGTATTGTTTCTATTAGTGTTGTTAGCACTATTTGAATTTGCTGTATTGTTAGATGTTCCATTTGTTGTGTTATTATCTACTCTTGGTGTTAAGTCAGTAAAACCATTATCTGTTTCAGCTGCCATAACATTTGTACTAAATAACATAACCATTAAACTTACTACTAAAATTGAAATTACTTTAATTAAATTTGATTTTCTCATTTTCATTCTCCTCACTTTTTCATGTTTTTTTATTAGTATTCGTATAACCGCTATTAATTATACCACTTTTTCAAATATAATTCAAGCAATCAGTACAAAAAATCACAAATACTAACTTCTTTTGTTCTTACAATTAATATTTTAAACTTAAATTTTATATAAGTCAATATATTTTTCTAATTTTTATTTTACATTTACATTACAAAATTGTTACACAAATTATACGTTAAATTTAAATAATACAATATCTCCATCTTGCATAATATATTCTTTGCCTTCTGAACGTACTAATCCCTTTTCTTTAGCCGCTAACATTGAACCTTCTTTCATTAAATCATCATATGAAACCACTTCTGCTTTGATAAATCCTCTTTGTATATCTGAATGGATTTTTCCTGCTGCTTCTGGTGCTTTTGTTCCTTTTTTGATTGTCCATGCTCTTACTTCTGGTTCTCCTGCTGTTAAGAATGACATTAGTACTAATAAATAATAGCTTTTTTTGATTACTTTATCTAATCCAGATTCAGACAATCCTAATGCTTCTAGCATTTCTTTTTTATCATCATCCTCTAAACTTGATAATTCTTCTTCAATTTTTACACATAATGGTATTACTTCTGCATTTTCTTTTTTAGCATATTCTTTTACTTTTAATACTAATGGGTCATTTTCAGCGTCTTGTAATTGTTCTTCTGAAACATTTGCAATATATAATATTGGTTTTGTTGTTAATAAAAACATGTCTTTTACAAGTACTTGTTCATCTTCATTAAATTCTAGAGTTCTTGCTGATAATCCATTTTCTAGTGTTTGTTTTATTTTTTCTAATAAATCTATTTCAAATTGATATTTTTTGTCGGCTTTTAAATTCTTTTTTGCCTTATCTAATCTTTTATTAACAGTTTCAATATCTGCAAATATCAATTCTAGGTTAATTGTTTCAATATCTCTTATAGGGTCAACACTACCATCAACATGTACAACATTTGAATCTTCAAAGCATCTAACTACTTCACAAATTGCATCTGTTTCTCTTATATGTGATAAAAATTTGTTCCCTAGTCCTTCTCCATGACTTGCACCTTTAACAAGTCCTGCAATATCAACAAATTCTATTACTGCATGTGTAGTTTTTTGTGGATTGTACATTTTTGTTAAATTATCTAATCTTTCATCTGGTACTGGTACAACTCCTACATTTGGCTCGATTGTACAGAATGGATAATTTGCACATTCTGCTCCTGCTTTTGTTATACTATTAAATAATGTACTCTTCCCTACATTTGGTAATCCTACTATTCCTAGTTTCATTTATTTCTCCTTGTATAGTTTATTTAGGTTTTTATATGGAAAACCTATAAACCCTTTTTGTGATGTCTTAATTATCTAGCCTTTTCAATACTTATACCTAATCTCTTCGCAACAGCATTTTCGTAAGTTGTTGGTAATTGAAATCTTTTATTGTTACTGCAATAGGTTTTAAAGATTTCTTCTTGTCCTTTAGACTCATTTTCATTAAAAAGTTCTTTTATTGTATCAAATTCAGCTTGATTGTTTGTTAAAAATTCACACAAATCATCTATTTTTGTACCACCATTAAGTATTCTGGATAAATTTTTTCTTGTTAATTTTAAATTTTGTAACATGTATGGTACTTGCTGAATAAGATGTTTTTTGACAACAAATTTTCCAATCTCTTCTTTTGTTAGAAAATTAAACATAGTGCTGTCTCTGGTATATCTAATTTTTTTAGATGGTATAAAATCTATATTCTTTTCAAAATCTTCCCAACTTAAGTTTCCTTCTCTAATTTCATATAAATATTCTATTCCACCATTATCAAACAACCTTTTTTCTAAAATAACAGATGAATCTTTTTTATCAAATGCCTCTTTAATTGTTTCTATTCCTGAAGAATTTTTCTTTATCTTTACTCTTTTATTATCTTTGAAATATCTTAATGTTCCATCTTTTTCAACTAATATTTGTTCATCTAAGATTCTTTTCATTTCTTCATCTAAGAAAATAAGGCTAAATTCATCTGAAATTTCATCTAATATTTCATAAATTCTAGGGTTGTTTAATAATCTTGGTGATACCATTCTTTGATTTAGATATTCTTTTAAATTTTCTAATTTTCTTATATTATATATTTCATTCATGGCTTATCTTTTCTTTTCTTTAATTTCTTTTTCTAATTTTGCTATAAATTCATCAATACTTTCTGTTCCTATATCTCCGTCCTCTCTTGAACGAACAGCAACAGTATTTGAGCTAGCTTCTTTTTCTCCAACTACAAGCATATATGGAATTTTTTGCAATTGAGCTTCACGTATTTTATATCCTGTTTTTTCATTTCTGTCATCTACTTCTACTCTAATTCCTTTTGCTACAAGTTTTTCTTTTAAATCAAATGCATATTCATGTTGATTATCTGTAATTGGTAATATTTTAACTTGAACTGGTGCAACCCATAATGGCAACATACCTTTTGTTTCTTCTAATAAGAATGAGATAAATCTATCAGAAGAACCTAAAATAGCTCTATGAATTACAACTGGTCTATGTGCTTTCCCATCTTCTCCAATATATTCTAGTTCAAATCTTTCTGGTAATGCAAAATCTAATTGGCAAGTTGGAATTGTAACATCATGATTTAATGCAGTTTTTATTTGTATATCAATTTTTGGACCATAAAATGCTGCTTCTCCTTCTGCTTCATAAAAGTCAATGTTTAATTCTTTTAAGATGTCTCTTAATTGACTTTCTGCTGTTTCCCACATTTCATCATTATCAATATATTTTTCTTTGTTGTTTTTATCTCTAAGTGATAATCTATATTGGAATGCTGATGCAGGGAATCCAAAATCTTTTTGATAAACTTCTACAATTAAATTTAGAACTCTTCCTACTTCTTCTTTTATTTGGTCTGGTCTAACAAATAGATGAGCATCATTTTGGCACATTTGACGAACTCTCTCTAATCCGCAAACACTTCCACTTGCTTCATATCTAAAGTCATGTGCTAGTTCACCAATACGAATTGGTAAGTCTCTGTATGAATGCATTTTATTTTTGTATATTAACATATGGTGAGGACAGTTCATTGGTCTTAAAACCATTTCTTCATTATCCATTTTCATCGCAGGAAACATATCATCTTTATAATGTTCCCAGTGTCCACTTGTTTTGTATAATTCTACATTTGCAAGTGAAGGTGTATATACATGAGCATAACCTAATGAAATTTCTTTATCTTGAATATATCTTTCTAATATTCTTCTAATTGTTGCACCATTTGGTAAATACATTGGTAGTCCTGAACCTACTAATTTATGTGTCATAAAGATTTCTAAATCTTTTCCAATCTTTCTATGGTCTCTTTGTTTTACTTCTTCTAGGAAGTCTAAATATTCTTGTAATTGACTAGCTTTAGGGAAAGATATTGCATAAATTCTTTGAAGCATTTTATTTTTTTCGCTACCTCTCCAATATGCTCCTGAAGAAGATAATATTTTTATAGTTTTAATTTTTCCTGTACTTTCTAAATGTGGTCCTGCACAAAGGTCAGTAAAATCTTCTTGTTTATAGAAACTTATTTCTTCACCTTCTGGTAAATCTTCAATAAGTTCTTGTTTGTATGGTTGGTCTTTCATTAATTCTAGTGCTTCTTTTTTAGGAAGAGAAAATCTTTCTATTTTGATATTCTCTTTAATTATCTTCTTCATTTCTTCTTCTATGTTTGCTTTATCCTCATCTGTAAATGGTTTTTCTACATCAAAATCATAGTAAAACCCATCATCAATTGCTGGACCAATTGCAAATTTAACATCTGGAAATAATCTTTTTACTGCTTGTGCCATAATGTGTGAAGATGTATGCCAATATGCTTTTTTTCCTTCCAAATCATCATCTGAAAAAGTATGAATCACTAAATTGCAATCTTCATTTAATTCATATCTTAGGTCTTGAATTTCTCCATTGATTTCACCACATGTTGCAACACGTGCTAGTCCTTCACTAATTTTTTTTGCTACATCTAAAATAGATGCACCTTTTTCGATTTCTAAATTTGAGCCGTCTTTTAAAGTAACTTTAATCATAATAAAACCTCCTTTTTGTCTCATTGGGGACGTTTCTGTTTGAGACATTTTGTCCACTTTGTGACACATCTTTATATTTTTAATTGTCTTTAGCCACAAAAAACACCCCAATGGATATTCTTTTATCCATAGGAGTGCAATATTTACACGGTTCCATCCTATTTTTAACTTAATTAAAGATTGTAACGTATCTTAAACGTCTAGCTTATTCACTAGAAACTTGAAGAGGTAGTTTTTCAAATATGTTTTCTTAAGTTAGCTTTCAGCCTTTGGCTAACTCTCTCTATAAGTAACCTTTATTTTACTTTTCTCTTACTTGTTTTATATATTATGTATATAATTTTAGTACCTTTTTTTAAAAAAGTCAATAGAAATTATTTACTTTTTTTATTTTGTGGTATATAATTGTCAAAATGCTTCTATAGCTCAGTTGGTAGAGTGCAGCCTTGGTAAGGCTGAGGTCACCGGTTCAATCCCGGTTGGAAGCACCAGATAAAAAGCAGTGTAACCTATATAAAGGACACTGCTTTTTATATATGAAATTTTATTAATCATTTTTAAACATATTTTTTACTGCTTTTTTTCTAATTCTTTGTATCGCATTATCAACAGACTTGACAGGAGAATCTAATCTTTTGGCTATAACATTATAGCTTTCACCTTTCATAAATCTATCTAATACTTGTTTTTCGAATTTACTAAGAGATTTTTCTATATTATTATGTATTTGCTCATAATATTCCTTTTTCATAATTGTTTCTAATGGGTCTTCAATAGTATTACTATTAAATGTATCCATTAATTCTACACTATCATCTTCATTATTGTCATATGCTGCCATATTTAAAGATAAATATGAATTTAAAGGCATATGTTTTTGTCTATTAGATGTCTTTATTGCAGTTATCAGTTGTCTTTCTATACAAAGATTTGCAAATGTTTTAAATGAATTTTGTTTTTCAGTATCAAAGTTTTTGATTGCTTTATATAGACCTATCATTCCTTCTTGCATTATATCTTCTTTTTCTGCTCCTACCATAAAGTATTTTCCAACTTTCATATTTACAAGTTCTTTGTATTTTTCTAATAAGTATGATAAAGCGTATTCGTCACCTTGTTTAATTTCTGTTACGATTTGTTCGTCTGTTAAATTAGAATATTTATTTGTTGAAAAAAATACACTTTCATTTTGCATGTTTGTCAAGTACCTCCAAAATGTGCTTTTTTAAAATTATATACGTCAAAATGCGTAATGTCAAGCGGTTTGAAAGAA
>CAWVDV010000131.1:0-7778 GCA_963928115.1 Bacillota bacterium
AAAGGGGGGAATATCAAGTTTTAATAATTTATATAGAAAAAACAAGGGTTGTAGAAGTTTTAACAGAAAAACTTTTTACAAAACCAATGAAAATAGGAGGAGAAAAAAATGAAGTATGAAATTTTAGGAAAGACAGTACCAGTAGTTGAAGTAACTTTGAATAAAGGAGAAAGTTTTTTTACACAAAGTGGTGGAATGACATGGCAATCACAAGGAATAAAAATGGCAACTAATGCACGTGGTGGAGTAATGAAAAGTTTAGGAAGAATTTTCACTGGAGAATCAATTTTTATGAGTTCATATACAGCAGAAACAAATGGAGCAAAGATTGCTTTTGCAACAACAGTACCAGGTGATATTATGCCAATAAATATGTCAGAAATTCCTAATGGACTTATTTTACAAAAAGGTGCATTTTTATGTGCAGAAGATGACATTGAATTGAAAGTGAAATTTACAAAGAAGATTTCAGCAGGATTATTTGGAGGAGAAGGATTTATCTTGCAAGAAGCACAAGGAAATGGAATGATGTTTTTAGAAATAGATGGAGACCCAATTATTAAAGAATTAGCAGCTGGTGAAGTATTGAAGGTTGATACCGGGAATATAGTGGCATTTGAGCCATCAATTTCATATCAAATAGAAACAGTTAAAGGATTAGGAAATATATTTCTAGGTGGTGAAGGTTTATTTTTAACTAAATTAACTGGACCAGGTAAAGTAATATTACAATCACAAAATTTTATGGATTTCGCAGGTAGAATAGCTTCACTTATTCCAACAGGGAAATAAAAATTTAATACAATAAATAGTATATGAAAAAGTTAATTAGAGAAGTGTTAAACTTTGACTAATTGACTTTTTTTAAACTAAATGAATATATATGTATAAAATAAGTATATATATAACATATCGAAAGGAGAGATAGTTTTGAATATGCAAGATAAGGGGTTGGATTTTAAACATAAAGAAGTTATAAATATAACAAATGGAAAAAGACTAGGTTATGTACAAGATGTTTGTGCTGATTTAGGAACAGGAACTATTACATCTATAATAGTTCCTGGTTCTAATAAGGTTTTAAATATATTTTCAAGCAATAATGAAATAGTAATTCCATGGCAAAAGATTAAATGTATAGGTGATGATATTATATTGGTAGAAATATAGATAGTTTAAAGCATATATTGGAAATTCAACAATATAAAGCTATCAAAAATAATACTAAAAATTATACAAGTGCACCTAAAATTAAAATACCAATATTATTATTATAAATCTCATCAAACTGTGAAATAGGAAGAGGATTTTCTCCAATACCAGCTTCAATTGTATAACCGTGGTTTATTATATGTCTGAATAAACCAATCTTTGTAACCTGCAAAACTAGAATTATATGGTGTTTCTGATAACCTATAACCACTTGCTTGTGCAAATTTTTCACCTATTTCTAAACTATCTGGGGGATTAAAATTCTGAAATTGCCAATAAATTTCTTGACCTTGAGTATGGTAAGCGATTACTAATCTAAAATCGTGCATTAATGTGAAGTTATAGATAGCTAAACTTTCAGGTTCTGTTAATGGTCCATAGCCTACAAAATCACGTGGAGCGGGTTGATTAAATCCTTGAGAATATTTTATTTCTTTTGCTTGTTCCCATCCAGCAGGAAATTGTAAGTTTAAATCCACACCTGTGGATTTTAAAATATACCAACCAAATATAAAAGTAAATAAAATGCAGTAATCATCTATATTACAGAGTATTTCAAAATAAAAGAAATATTCTGTATTTTTTATCTGAAAATGTGATATGTGTTTGGTGGTTATATTTAGAAAATTTTGAAGAAATTGGCAATTATTAATTTAAAACGCTTGTTTTTTTATGTAAACCGTGTTATAATATATTTGGATTTAGTATTTAAATAAGGAAAAGAGATATATAAGAAGCATTTTTATTTAAAAATATGTCAAATTTAAGGAATAAATAATAAATGGAAAGGAGGATGTTGTTTTGTGGGAAAGTTACCAGCAGAAATAAAATTAACTCGTCATGCCAAGCAAAGACTTGAAGAAAGAAAAGAACCAGAAAATTATTATAATACCAAAAATCTTATGAGAAGTTCTTGTAAATGGTACACAAAGGATGATTTGATTCCAAAAAGTAACTTATATTTACATTGTCTATATGTATGCAGAAAATCAAATCAAATGGGTTATATAACCGATGGGAAAATAGAAGTCTTATATAATAAAGGGACAAGAGTAGCCATAACTATAATGGAAGTAAAAGAAAAGTTTTTGCCAATTACTCAATACATAAAACCTGAGATATTAGAGCAAATAAAAAGAAAGAAAAATAAGCAAAAAGTAAATAATACGTTAAATTTAGAGTATAAATCAAGAGGAACTGCCATAAAAAATGAGCAAACCTATAATATAGTTTATAGAGAAAGAACTATAAATATTAAGACTATTAGTGAATTATTTGGTACAAATAAAAAGAGTTATGAAGAAACATTATTAGCAGTAAAGTAGTAATATGATATGAAAATGGAAGAAAATAAGAAAATAAACGTAATTGATGATAAAATATAAAATAATATAAAAGGAGATGTGTATTTAATGCCATTTAGAAAAAGAAATGATGATGCAGAAGAAAAAATTACAGTAATGAAAGAAATAATTAAAAGTGGAAAATTTGAGAAAAGTTATATTCGAGAACTTGTTGCAAAGCAAAAAGGAGAATTAAGTGTAGCTTCAAGATATTATAAAGGAAATATTGCAGAAGCAAACTGGAGTTTGTTAGAAAAAGATTCAGATATAGAAAATCTAGACAAAGAAACAACTGATGCTAAAATTGTTAATGCTGAAGATGTACTTTTGGGATTAGATGAATATCCAAGAAAGGAAGATGCAGAATATAAATATGTATTTATACCATCTTATTATGCAGTTAAAACACTAATTTTATATTATATGGAAGATAAAAAGCAAGCAAAAGAAATTTATAGTTTAAAAAATGCAGTTGTGAGACGTGAGGGTGAAGAATTTTATGGGGGATTGCCTTTTATTCTAAAATATATGAGAAAACTTTCTAAGGATGATTCTGTTAAAGATGATTTTGCGAATATTATGGAAAAATTGATTGATTGTAAGAGTGGATTAGAAAGCAATCATGAAAAAGATGATTTTATTAATGATATTATTGATTGTATAAAACATTCTTATTGAAAGAAATTTATAAAAAATTTAAGTATAAATTGGAGGATGATTCTATGAATGAAATTAAATGCCCTAATTGTGGTAAATTGTTTCAAATTGATGAGAAAGATTATGATTCTATTGTAAAACAGATTCGTAATCATGAATTTGAAGAAGAACTAGCAAGAAGAGAAAAAGAATTTTCTAAAGAAAAAAGTAGAGAACTAGAGCTTTTAGAAAAAGACTTAACTTTAAAAAACAACATTTCTTTATCAGATAAAGATAAGGAAATAGATAGGCTAAAAAGCGATTTAGAGAAAAAAGAGCTTGAAGTTTCTAAAAAGTTTGATAAAGAAATAGTTAAAAAAGATAAGGAAATTCAACAATTAAAAAATGATTTAAAACAAAAAGAAGCAGATTATAAGTTAGAACTGAAAGATATAGTTCAAGAAAAATCAGATTTAATAAAAGAATTAAGTAATCAATTAGAATTAAATGAAAAAGAGTATCAATTAAAAGAGCAAGGTTTAAAAGATACGTATGAAAATAAATTAAAAGGCAAAGATCAAGAAATTCAATTATATAAAGATATGAAAATGAAATTATCAACTAAAATGATTGGAGAGTCTTTAGAACAACATTGTAGCACTGAATATAATACATATTTGAGACCAGTTTTAACTAGAGCATATTTTGAAAAAGATAATGATATAAGAACTGGGTCAAAAGGCGATTTTATTTTTAGAGATTATTCAGAAGATGGTATTGAGTATATTTCAATTATGTTTGAAATGAAAAATGAGGCAGATGAAACTGCAACTAAACATAAAAATGAAGACTTTTTTAAAGAATTAGATAAAGATAGAAGAGAAAAAAATTGTGAATATGCAGTCTTAGTATCATTGTTAGAAAAGGATAATGAAATTTATAACGCCGGAATAGTAGATGTATCACATAAGTATGAAAAAATGTATGTTATAAGACCACAAGCTTTTATTCCAATAATTAATGTTTTGAGAGGAGCATCGCTAAAATCATTAGAGGCTAAAAGACAATTAGTTGAAATGCAAAATCAAAACATAGATATTTCAAATTTTGAAGAAAATATGAATAATTTTAAAGAAGCTTTTGGAAAGAATTATAGGTTGGCTAGTGAAAAATTTGTTAAAGCCATTGAAGAAATAGATAAATCTATAAGCCATTTACAAAAAATTAGAGCTAACTTGGTGTCTAGTGAAAATAATTTAAGGTTGGCAAATAATAAAGCAGAAGATTTATCAATAAAAAAATTAACTGCTAATGCTCCATCTATTGCAAAAAAATTTGAAGAATTAGGTGTTGAGGTAAAGAAAAGTAAAAAGAATAAATAACATACATACAACGGGTTAATAGAATAGTTAAATAGAATACAAGATATATATTGCTTAAGAGGAAAAGAAATAAATAAAGTTGCATAGATAACACTTGATAGTGTGAAAACATTATTGAGTGTCTTTTATTTTTGGTGTCATAACAAGTTATTTTCTCTAATATTCTGTATTAGATATTTAATTTGGAGTTGATGTGAGCATGTGTAAAGATAATAAAAAGAAAAAATATAAGAAAATAGAGTTTAATACATATTGTATATTTATAGAAGAAAAAAAGGATGTGAAAGAAACAATAGGATTAATTTTTAAAGATTATTTAGAAAATATAAAGATAAAAACTAAGTAATTATTACATATTATTGCAAAATAATTTTGAGCACGTTACAACTTAATTGTAGATGATTACAGACAGGAGGTCAGATGCTAGATTTAAAAAGCCAGAATTTTAAAGTTGGAATGTATATCAGATTATCCAGAGAAGATGGCGACAAGCAAGAAAGCGAAAGTATCAGTAATCAAAGAAATATTTTGCAAAGATATGTAAAGGAGAATGATTTATGTTTTGTAAAAGAATATGTTGATGATGGCGTAAGTGGTACGACATTTGATAGACTTGGATTTAATGAAATGCTACAAGATATTGAAAATAAAAATATCAATATGGTTATAACAAAAGATTTATCAAGACTAGGTAGAGATTATATTAAAACAGGTTTTTATATAGAAGATTACTTCCCTAAAAACAATGTTAGATATGTTGCTATAACAGATGGTATAGATACATATTTAGATAGTACAAATAATGATATAACACCTTTTAAAGCAATTATGAATGATATGTATGCTAAGGATATTTCAAAGAAAATTAGAAGTGTTTATAAAGAAAAGCAAAAACAAGGCGAATATCTTTGTAGTACAACTGCTTATGGCTATAAAAAACATCCTAGTATAAAAAATAAATTAGTTGTAGATAGAAAAGTAAAAAGTGTTGTAGAAAAAATCTTTGATATGTATTCAAATGGACATGGAAGCTCAGAAATTGTAAATTATTTAAACAATAACAAATATTTGTCTCCATCAGGCTATAGAAAAACAGGTGTCGTTCAAGATGAAAACAAAACAGGGTATAACTGGAATGAAGTAACATTATGTAATATGCTAAGAAATGAAGTATATATTGGAAATACAGTACAAAATAAAAAATCTGTTATATCATATAAGGTAAAGAAAATAAGGACGGTAGAAAAAGAAAATCAAATAAGAGTAAATAATACACATGAACCTATTATCGACAAAGATACATTTGAGAAAGTACAGTGTATTCTTGAAAAGAGAGGAACAAATACAAAACTTAAATATGACTATTTATTGCGAGGGTTACTTTACTGTTATCATTGCAAAAGAAAATTACAAATAGTTTTAAAGAAAAACTCTAGAAGAAATTCAAAATCACATCCATATATAACTTGTAGTGATGCAAAGATACGAGGTTGCTATCCACTAAGCATGAATTATGAAAAGTTAGAAAGACACATTATTGATATTGTAAAAAAGATATGTAGAATATATGCAGATAAGGAAGTTTTTGTGAGGATTTATGAAAAATATCAAAACAAAACTCTTGATATAAGAGAAGGTTATAGAAATAAACTATCACAAATTAATAAAGCTATAAATGAAATAAATAGTAACTTAGACAAGATGTATATGGATAAATTAAGAGGTGTTTTGCAAGAAGAAGATTATGTTAGAGTTTCACAAAAATTAAATTTTGAAAGGGCAAAATTAAAAGAACAAAAGAAAGAATTAGATAAAAAGTTAAGTCAAACAGAAGAAAAAGTAGATAATAAAAACAGAGCAAAAGAAGAAAAAGATTTAGATGAATTAATAGAAAATTTTTTAAAATTAGAAAAAATTGATAAAATATATTTATACCGATTAATCAACAAAATAGAGATTGATAAAGATAAAAATATTTACATATATTTTAACTTTTCAAAACTAAATTCTATTAATGAAAATCTAAATGAATTTATCAAAGTCGAAGAGGTCATAAAACAAGATGTATATAAAATTAGTTAATGGCATATATATTGAATTTCTATAGTTTTTATAGTATAATATGCATGACAAAGATTTTCTTTGTCGTATAAAGTCTTTCCTATCTTAGGGAAGATGTGTAGGAGGTGCATGTATGCACCACATCAAAAACTTGTGGAAATGTGGAACTTCCACACTTGGGTAGCCTATACCGTGAAAGTATCTCTTAGAAGATACACCCAAGTAAAACGGCTATAAAAGTGGTTCGATTCCACCTGACCCCTTTGCATGTGAGTATATACCATTAGTAATGGCGAATGAAAATGGTATAGAGGATGTAGCAGGCAGAGGGGTCTGCTTTATATAAATTAAGCAAATAAAAATCTTATAAAGTTTTGTAATTATTATCATTACAAGACTCTACAAAACGGTTGGTAGTTTTTTAAATCCACACCATTGATATTTGCTTTCCAACCAGAAGGAAAAGGTATACTAGGAAAGTTGTTAGCTATTGATAAAGCTCGTTCATAAGCAAATGAGTTAGTTGGCAAACTTCCAGTAACCAAATTAATTGCATCAGGATTTACCATAGGCATAATATATATACTGGAACTATTAAATAGATTTCTGATATTATAGCCGTATAGAGAGCTATCTTGTATATAAGCAGTTGCATAGTTTTCGATAAATTTCATTAAAAGTGTACTTGTTATCCATTCATTTGCATGAATTCCGCCTGAATAAAATACTTTATTAGGACCTTTTCCAAGTTTTACAACATAAAGATTTTTTCCTAATACGCTATTGCCAACGATTTGAATATTTAAAAATGGATGTTTTGAATTTAGTTCAATTAAATTTTTTCTTAATAAATTATAAGTATAATTAACATTGATAGGAACAATACTCATATATATCACCAATATATAATATGAGAAGATAAAAATTAAGTGAATGTGTTGATAAAATATCCAGAATATTGTATAATTAATAGGTATATGGGGATGTAATGGTTTCGACATATTACCAGAAATATAAATAGCAAGTAGTGGATTCTCGTTGGCCACTTAAAAAACGAGAAACTAAATATAAACGCTAATAAACAAGAAGTAGCATTAGCTGCCTAAGATGCAGCTACACTTTACTAGATAACCCACATATTTAG
>CAWVDV010000132.1:0-4011 GCA_963928115.1 Bacillota bacterium
CTACTTTACATTAAATTTTCTTTACAATCATTTATTTAATGTAATTTTAACTTTTAAAATTGATTGTAAATATATTATACGAGGAGAGAAAAAATGCCAATAGAACAAATAATATTTACATTCATTTCATTTGCAATATTTGTGCTAATGTTCTTTAGAATGATAAAAAACAATGACACCACATATGTAGTTATTCTAGTTTTAGAAGCAATAGGAATATCATTAAACTTTCTAGAAGTATTATTTGATATAAAACTAAATATGATATTTGTAATAATAAAATATATATTAGCAATATTATTACCAATACTAATTATCATATTAGAGAAAAAAGGAATATCTTTACTAGAAATGGTAAATATTCAAAAAGCTAAAATAGCAATGAATTTAGGAGACAATAAAAAAGCAAAACAAGCATTACTAAAAATATTGGACAAGAATCCAAACAGTTATAAAGCACATTTAATGCTAGCACAAGTATATGAAAATGAAGGCGGAATGAGAAAAGCAATAGATGAATATGTACAAGCAATAGATTTAAATAAAAAAGACTATGATTCATATTATAAAGTTGCAAAACTTTTAGATGGATTAGACAAAAAAGAAGAAGCATCAGAAATGTTATATAGCTTACTAAATAAAAAACCAGAAATGACAGATGCAAGTATTTTACTTGGTGAAATATTAATAGAAAATGAAATGTATAAAGAGGCAGTAAATGTATATCAAGATGCATTGAGATTTGACCAAGTAAATTACGATTTATATTATAACCTAGGAATTGCATACACAATGTTAAATGATTTTCAAAATGCAAAAACTTGTTATGAAAAAGCAGCAGAGATAAATTCACTTTTGCATAATGCAAAATATTCTTTAGCAGAAATAGCTTTAATATATAAAGACTTAGAAGAGGCAGAAAGAAGATTTTTAGAAACAATTGAAGATGAAGAATTATCTGCAGATGCATATTATGAGTTAGCAAAAATATATTTAATTAAAGGGGATAAAGAAACAGCAATAAGATATATTAATACAGCAATAGATGCAAATTCTAAGAAAATAGTAGAAAAGGTAAAAAAAGACCCAATATTTATACCAATTATGGCAAAAATATCTATACCATTTAATTTAGAAGAACCAGAAAAAGAAGAAAATGCAAATAAGCTTAAAGAGAAAGAAATAAAAGCAAAAGAACATTTAGAGGAAATGAGTGAACTAACTAGAAATTTAAGCTATAATGATATAAATTTATTGAAGAAAAATGGAAAAAAGAAAGAAGATAATAATCTAGAAATGGAAAACGAAAAAGATAAAGAACAAAGAGAAAAATGATTTGGGGACGGAGAAAAAATCATCAAAGAAAGGGACGAAAGATATGTTTTGGGATATTATTAAATCAATTATATTTGGAATAGTAGAAGGAATAACAGAATGGCTACCGATTAGTAGTACAGGACACTTAATATTAGTAGAGCAATTTTTAAAATTTGAGCAAGTTTCACCAGAATTCTGGTCAATGTTTCAAGTAGTAATTCAATTTGGAGCAATTTTAGCAGTAGTTGTATTATATTTTAAAAAGATATGGCCATTTACAAAAAATAAAGATAAAGCAATAAAGAAAACAGGAATTTTATCATATTTTGATAAAGATATTATGAATCTATGGGGAAAAATCCTAGTTGGATGCATACCTGCTGCAGTAATTGGATTACTATTTGATGATGTATTTGAAGCATTATTTTACAATCCAGTTTGTATCGCAATTGCATTAATTGTTTTTGGTATAGCATTTATTGTAATAGAAAATTGGAATAAACATAGAAAAGGAGCAAAAGATAAAAATTCTGATATTACATATAAAGATGCAATTATAATAGGAATATTCCAATTATTAGCTGCAATATTTCCAGGAACATCACGTTCAGGAGCAACAATTATTGGAGGGTTACTAATAGGATTATCAAGACCAAATGCGGCTGAATTCACATTTTATTTAGCAATTCCAACAATGTTAGGTGCAAGTTTATTAAAATTAGTTAAGTTTGGATTAGTATTTACTGGAGCAGAAACTATAATCTTGCTAGTTGGTATGATTATTTCATTTGTAGTATCAATGTTTGTAATTAAATTTTTAATGAGTTATATTAAAAAACATGACTTTAAAGTTTTTGGATATTATAGAATTATACTTGGAATTTTAGTTTTGGCATATTTTGCTTTAGTATAGTTATTTAAATAAAGATGTAATAAATATTTTAAACTACTTATATACTAATATAGGTAGTTTATTTTTTGTTTAGAAAGGGTGATTCAAATTAATAAGTTTTTAGTTGTTGGTGGAGACTTAAGAAATGTGGAATTAGCAAAACTGCTAAAAGAAGATGGAAAAACAGTTTATACATATGGAATGAATATTAATAGTAGTGAACCATTAGAAAAAATTTTAGAAGATGTAGAAGTGGTAATAGGTCCTATACCTTTTTCAAGGGATGGTTTAACTGTGAATAGTACGTTTGTAGAAAGTAAAATATTAATAAAAGATTTATTGGGAAAAATTAAAGAAAAGACTTTAATTGCAGGAAATATATCAGAAGATATTATAAAAATGACTCAAAAATATAATATTAAAGTAATAGATGTAATGAAAAATGAAAAGTTAGCAATTTTAAATACAATAGCAACAGCAGAAGGAACTATAGAATTAATGATTGCAAATACTGATACAATTATTTTTGAGAGTAATGTATTAATATTGGGATTTGGAAGAGTTGCAAAAACTTTAGCAAATAGATTAAAAGGATTAGTAAAATCAATTACTTGTGCTTCAAGAGAGAATGATGAGTTGGCTTGGATTGAGGTTTATGGTTATGAAAAAATGAATTTAAATGATTTGGTTAAGTGTCAAGAAACAAAAAAATGCTTGGAAAATTATAATGTGATTATAAATACAATACCTAGTATGATTTTTGATGCTGAAAAATTGCAGTATGTAAATAAAGAGGTTTTATTAATTGATTTAGCATCTAATCCGGGAGGTATAGATAAGGAAGAAACAAAGAAACAGAGATTGAAATTAATTCATGCTTTGGGTTTGCCAGGAAAAGTTGCACCAAAAAGTTCGGCTAGATTTATAAAAAATATAATTTATGAAGTTATTTTTTTAAATGAAAAATTTAAAAAATAATCTTGACTTAAAATTTTAAATTGTATACAATATAAACATAAATTACAAGAGAATACTATTTACTAAATTGGGAATAATTATAAAGAACAGAAAATGAACTAAAGAAGGGAGAAAAGTTTAATTATGCAAAAAACAAAAAAAGAAGAAGGAATAACACTAATAGCATTAGTAACAACAATAGTAGTTTTGTTAATCTTAGCAAGTATAACAATAGGAGCAGTATCAGGAGAAGGTGGATTAATAGGAAATGCAAATGAAGCAAAAGAAAAAACAGAAATAGCAAATGAAAAAGAAGTAGTAGATAGAGCAGTAGTACAAGCAATGGGAAAAAATAAAAGAGGAAATTTAGTAAGAAGTGAGTTACAAGATGAATTAGATAAAATAACAGGAGAAGGAGAGCCAGAAGTAACAATAGATGAAATAGACTATGGATATTTTGTAAAGTTTTTAGATAGTGGAAGAATATATAAAGTAAGTAGAGATGGAGACGTAGAATATTTAGGAAAAGAGGATGATTTATTAACTCAAGCAAATATAATAGCAAACCCAGAAAGTAATACAACACCAGAGTTTATTCAAACCGTAGAACTAACAGTAGAAACACCAATAGATATAGGAGATGTAGACTTTATGCTAGTAAGTGCATGGAGTCAGGATAAAAATATAGCACCAGAAGATAGTGAATTCCAAGTAGCAACTCTTCAAGGAGAAGGAAGAAGAAGGACAACAACAGTAAAGAGTAGTGCATCAGTAGGAGGAGATTACTATTTATGGGTAAGAGTCGTAGTAGGAGAAATAGAGAAAGAAGAATGTTTCGGACCATA